>NZ_JBHXJK010000131.1:0-23224 GCF_042723255.1 Amycolatopsis thailandensis | reverse complement strand
GAACTCGCGTGATCAGAGACCGCACACTCGAGTGCGGCCTCCAGGCACGTGAGTTCCGTTCCCGATCACGCGAGTCACGTCCCGGATCACGAGCCGCGAGACCCGCCGGAGCCGCGAGACCCGCCGGAGCCGCGAGACCCGCCGGACCCGCGAGACCCGCCGGACCCGTGAAGCCCGCCGGAGCCGCGAGACCCGCGCGGAGCCGGAGGAGGCGGGACCGGCTTCGCCAGCACGATGTCCGCGAGCCGGATCGTCGCGAGACCGCGTCTGGTCTCCACTGTGCATTCCTCGTCGTCGCGGGAGCGCAGGTAGCCGAGCGCGTCGGTGAACCCGCCTTCGATCCGGTACCGCACGACGACCCTCGTGCCGACCGGGACGTCCGGAAGGGTCACCGGTTCAGGTGCGCGGTGAGCTCGTCGTCGCTCGGTTCGACCAGGTGGGTGCCGTCCGGCCAGACGATGGTCGGGATCCGCCGTTCACCGTTCTGCAGCGCTCGCACGGTCTCTTCGGCGCCGGTGTCCGCTTCGACGTCGACGTAGGCGTATTCGACGCCCTTCGCGTCCAGCAAGGCACGGCTGCGTTTGACGTCGGGGCACCAGCCGGCGCCGTACACGGTGAGGTCGCTCATCATCACAGCATGCCAGGTCGCGGTCCGGCGGCGCGTTCGGCGAGGGCCGAACGGTCGGCGAGACCGGTCTTGGCCAGCAGGCTCGCGACGTGTTTCTCGACCGTCCTGGGGGAGATGTGCAGCCTGGTGCCGATCTCCTTGTTGCCCATCCGCTCGGCGAGCAGCACCAGCACCTCGTATTCGCGCACGGTGACGCCGGCCGCGCGCAGGTCGCCGGGGACCCGGTCGACACCGGCGCGGCGCTGGCGGACGGGCGCGCCGAGCTTCCGGAGGAGGCTCCGGCACGCCCCCGCTACCGCCTGGATGTCCCTGCCGTGGAAGTACTCCTCGGCTTCTTTGAGCCAGCCCGCCGGATCACCCCAGCCGTCGGCGGCGGCCCGTTCGGCGATCAGCCGGAGCCCGAGGTGCCTGGCCAGGGGATAGGGCGCCGACGTCTCGAGCGCGGCGGCCACGGCCTTTCCGGCTTCCACCGTGTCGCCTCGCCTGCCGTGCTCGACGGCGTGCGCGAACTCGACGAACTGCCTGTTCCAGCGCATCCCGCTCACGGCGGATCCGTCCGCGGGGCAGTCGGCGCCGCCGAGCGTGTCGACGAGTGTTCTGAGCCCGTGTTGACCGGCGAGGTGGAACCGGCTCGGCCGACGGCCCTCCAGTTCGATCACCTGGCCGAGTTCGCGGCGTGCCCGGTCGAGGTCCTCCTCCAGCAGGGAACAGAAGACGCGCGCGAGCCCGATGCTCAGCACCATTTCCTGCGCGGTCTCGCCGCCGCTCTCCCGGAAGTCTTCGAGGGCCTGTTCCATCGCCGGACGGTCCGCCCGGTGCCCGGCCGACATCGCCCTGGTCATATGCGCGTACTGCAGCAACGCGGTCAGCCGGAGCCTGCCGAGCACGGCGAGGTTTTCTTCCAGCAGCGCGTGCGCGGTCTCGAACTCGCAGCGCAGGATCGCGTGCATGGTGCGCACGGAATCGACCGCGCAGTGCAGCGTGATCGAGCCGGTCCGCTGGGCGTCCGCGCGGGCGAGCAGCAGGGTCTGCTCGTCGCCGTTCATCAGCACGCGATGCCCACCGAGCCGGACCAGCGCCTGGGTGCGGAGGTGGTGCAGGTGGTTGTCCTCGGCGGTCCGTCGCGCGAGTTGCATGTAGCGCTCCGACTCGATGAGGTCCCGCGGCAGCGCGAGCATGCCTAGTACCTGGAGCGCCTGACAGACGACGAACGGCTGCGCGGTCTCCTCCGCCACTTTCCACGCCTGACGCGCGAGCCGTTCCGCCTTGCCGGTCCGGCCGGGGACGTCGAGCCAGAGGTTCGCTTCGACGGCGTCGAGTGCGGCCTCCTGGGCGGGCGAGATCGCCGAACCGAGAGGAGCGCGGGCGCGTTCGATCTGGCCGAGGCATTCGTCGTGCCGTCCGGCGATGTAGGCGGCCCAAGCCAGCTGGGTGTGCAGTTTGGCGGCCCGTTCGAGCGTCCCGATCTCGCCGAATCCGGCCGAAAGCTCGACGGCGCGGTCGAATTGACCGGTCTGCCCGAGCGCGTACAGCAGGGTTTCCAGCACCTCGGCCCGATCACCCGCGTCGGCCCCGGCGAGCAGGTCGACGGCTTTGGTGAGCATTGTGACCGCGGAGTCCGCGGCCCCGGCGTCGAGGGCGCGGCGACCGGTTTCCGCGAACAGGTGACCCGCCGCCGGCTCGTCCAGCGCGGTCAGGCGCAGCGACGCGACGAGCGCGCACAGGTCGCCCGGCAAGCCCGGGTAGAGCTTCTCGACGGCGTCGGCGGCTTGACGGGCGAGCTCCGCCTTCCGCGCCGGTGACTGCCGGGTCAGCAGCGCTTCCGCGGTCAGCGGATGCCGGAAGGCGTACCAGCCGGGTGTCGTCTCGTCGGTGGTCACCAGGTTCGCCGAGACCGCGGCGCTGAGGTGGTTGTGCAGGGTCCGGTCGTTCGTTCCGGTGACGGTCTGCACCACCGACAGGGGGAAGCGGCGGCCGATGATCGCGGCGACCGACAGCAGTTCGCCGGCTTGCTCGCCCAGCTGCTCCATCCGGACGCCGATGCTGGTGATCAGCGCGGCGGGTACCCGCGCGCGGAGTTCGCCGATGACGCGCCAGCCGTCCCGGCTCTCGACCAGCAGACCGTCGTTCACCATGCCGTGGAGCAGTTCCTCGACGATGAAGGGAAGGCCCGCGCTGTTGCGCCACAACAGCTCCGCCGCGGGGGCCGGTAGATACTCCGGCTCGGTCTCCAGACAGGCCGCGGCGAGGGCGCGGGTGTCGGCGAGGCCGAGCCTGTCGAGTTCGAGGACGGCGCAGCTCATCCGCTGGGCACCGGAGGTCGCCAGCCGGAGGGCGTCGGAGGGCTCGTTGCGGAGCGTGCCGACGAACAGGGTCTGCGCCGCGGCCAGGTTGTCGACGAGGTATTCGAGGATGAACAGCGTCTCGGCGTCGGCGTCCTGGAGGTCGTCGAGGACCAGGAGCGCGCCGCGGTCGCGGCTGGTGACGGCCAGCAGCCGGAACACCGCTTCGGCCAGCACCATCAGGGAGCCTGATTCGCGTGGCCGGTCGCCCTGGGTCCAGTCGGGGATGAGCTGGGCGAGCACGGGGACGAACGGGTCGAGTTCGGCCGCCTCGGGCGGGCCTCCGCCACGGAAGTGTGACAACAGCGCCTGGGTCAGCGGCCGGAACGGGACCAGCGGGCCGATCGAGCTGGCCCTGCCCTGGAGGACCGGGATGTCGGCGGCGACGGCTCGCGAAGCGGCTTCGACGGCGAGCCGGGACTTGCCGATACCGCCTTCGCCCACGAGGAAGATCGCGCCGCCGCGACCCGCGATGGCGCGATCGAGAGCTCCGGAGAGCTCGGCCAGTTCGGCGTCACGGCCGATCATCCGCGATGAACGGATTCCCACCGCCGTGACTATAGCGAGCGGACCACCGCGTCACGACGAAAAGTCGATCACGAAGGCGGGCGGCGCGTGCCCGCCCTCGTGATCGTCTCTCAGATCCAGCCGCCGGTGAAGACGCTCACGACGGACGGTGATCCGGGATCGCCGGACAGCGTGGCGAGCGGGTTGGCGCTCAGCCGAGGCTTGCTGCCCGCCAGCGCGTGGTTGCGCGAGCCGACCTCGAGGGCGCGCGGCAGGTTCACGGCGCCGAGGGCGTCTTCGGTGGCGGGCAGGTCTCTTTCGTACATGCGGTTTCTTCTCCTCATACTCGGTTTACCGGCGGGATGACGGTGGCCGCGGGATGCGGCCGGTCGGGGCGGAGCAGGAGCGCGGACGGGACCCGGTCGCCGAATCCCAGCCGCAGCAGGCCGTAGCCGATGCCCGCCAGGCCGCTCAGCAGCCCCGGCGCGGGGATCGCGCCGGGAGTCCCGCAGCGCGCGCCGCGCTGGTCGATGGCGGCGAGCAGGTGACCGGTCCGGCGGCGCACCGCGGCGGCGGCGCCAGTGTGCCCGTTCTCGGCCAGCACGCACAACACTTCCAGCACTCCGGACTCGCCGTGGCAGAGACTGAGATCCTTCAGCGGTGCCCCGTCGGTCAGCTGTTTGATCGTCCGGTCCAGGTCCCTCGAATGACCGGGCTCCGGCAGGTGGGCGGCCTGGCCGAGCGCGGCGCCGGACAGGCCGTCGCACCAGCCGCCGGTGCTTTCCGCCCGATCGTCCGCCTTTCCGGGCGGTTCTTCGCCGGTCCGGCGGTGTGCCCGCAGGACCCAGTCGATCCCGGCGGAACCGCGGGCGAAACCCGTCTCCTGTGGACGTTCGCGGTCGAGCAGCTGCCCGGTGTAGCGGTCCGCCTTCGTGAGCGCCGCCTCCAGTCCTGTTTGGACATACACCGAGCGCATCGACGCGACACCGCCCGCCAGCCCGGTCGTGAAGCCGGACGGCGTCCCGGCGGTGGCGTCGGGCATCAGGTCGACGGCCTGTTCGATCAGGTCGCCGGCGGGAAGACCGACCAGCGTGCTGAGCCGGGCGATCGTGTACGCGACACCACCGAGCCCGAGAAGGCCGCCGCAGCCGGCCGTGGCGGCCAGCTCGGGGTCGGCCCGGAGAGTGGCGAAGAGGCTGGGGAGCGGGCTGATCGCGTACGCGGCCAGATCGCGGTAGCGGGCGATCCCGGTCAGCTCGGCGAGCTGGGCGAGGAACAGCGCGACACCGCAGTAGCCCTCGCCGAGTCCCGCGCCCATCGGCAGCACGGTCCAGTAGCGGTCGTCGACGAGTTCGATCCCGAGCCAGTTGGAGCGGTGCTCGTCGGAGAAGGCGTTGGCGACGATGTGATCGGCGATCCCGCAAGCGGTGACCAGCAGCCGTTCGGCGTCGGGCGCCTGGTTCGGCACCGCGGTCTCCGCCGTCTCGCCGCCGTGATGCCCGGCGGTCGCCGTGCTGATGGCGAGGGTGGCGGAGATCAGCCATTCCTGGTCGCGCTGGTCGAGCGGGTCCATGTCGGCGACCTTCGCCAGCACGGTGTCCAGCGACGGCCGGTCGACCACACCTTCGACACTGTCGCCGCGTGAGTCCAGCAGCGACGTCGAGCCGGGGTTCGAGGTGAACATCGGCACGTCGCCCGCCCACAGGTCGGCCCGCTCGTGCGGCACGAGCCGCAACAGCTTGTCCTCGCCCGCGGAGTCCTCTTCGAGCAGGTCGAACGCGTGGTCGCGGTCGGCGGCGTCGCGCAGGAGGTCGGGATGGGTGGTCTCGTCCAGCAGCCGGAAGTAGAAGTTCGTCGGCCGGATGAGCACCCGGATGGGGTCTCCGGCGCAGCGCCGGAGGTGCTCGGCGAGCTCGTCCCGCGCGGTGGAGATCGCGTCGTAGCCGAGCCGGAATCCGGCCAGCAGCGCCGCGCTGTGCTCGGCGGGGGTGACGTCGCGGCCGTCTAGGCGGGGGAGGTTGTTCCCTCCCGCGAGTTCGCCGGGTACGCGGACCAGGCGCATCCTGTCGGTGCCGGGATCGGCCCAATCGACCCGGTCGGTGGGCAGTTTCCCGCCGCGGCCGGCGAGCCCGGAGATGTCGACGGCGCCGTGCTCACCGGCGAAGAGCTGGGGGAGCAGCAGGGTGCGCTGGACCGATCGCGCGAGCATCGCCGCCGCGGGGTCGCCCTCCGGCGGATCGGGTGGCGACGGCTGGAACAGCGTCTCGATGTCGATCAGCACCGGCTGGTCGCCGCAGGCGATGATGTTCTCGTAGTGGACGTCGGTGGCGTCGAGCGCGTGAAGGAGCGCCAGGAGGATGCCCTGACGGCGGTAGAAACGGTCGACGTCGGCGATATCGGCGCACGGCCGGTGCTCGACGAACCGGAGCCAGCCGTACCCGTCGCGCGGCAGTGCGTCGGCGGTCCGCAGTTCGAGGCCGGGCAGCCGCTTGTTCAGCTGGTCGACGACGTCGGTGAACCGTTCGTGCAGGATCAGCGGCCGCGGTTTGTAGATCACTTTCGCGCCGCTGGAGAAGCGGAGCAGCCTGACCGACCGTCCTCGTGCGTGCGAGTCGCCGATTCCGCCCGCCACCTCGACGAGCGTGCCGAGTTCGCCGTCCGCGACCGAACAGGGCAGCGCGGCGGCGTCGGCGGAGAAACGGGTCAGCGTTTCGGCGTGGGCTTCGGCGGCGTGAAGGCAGGCTTGGGCGAGGAGCCGGGCCAGAACCGGGTACTCGCCGAACAGCCTGGCGAGTCCGTCCGGGGTGGCTTGCCGGCGCGTGAAGTCCGAGAAGCGCTCCTCGGGCGTCTCACCCTGGAGGCTCCCGGCCTTGCGCGCGCGGTGGAGTTCGAGGACCAGCGTGCGGACCGAGAGGTTGAGCAGATGCTGGTCGAGTTGAGCCGCGAAACCCCGGCGGAGTGCTCCGACGTCGGCGTCGGCGAGATCGTCGGGGACCGCGGTACGGCAGGCGGCCTCGACGAACGACCTGAAGACCCCGGCGAACTCGACACGCCAGTCACCGACTGGGGGGCGCTCCGGCAGAAGCGTGGTGACAGCGTGTTCGGCGAAGTCCGCCCATGCGGGCTTGTCCGCCTTCCGTTCGCGCGGGGTCTGGCCGTGCACCCACCACTTCAGCGGCAGGGACGTCGCCGATGTCTGGGGCGTCACGCCACTCATGGTTTCAGCTCGGCGTAACACGCACATGGGGGCGATACCCCCACATTCACCGCACGCACGAAGATGCCCGGAGAGTGACGACCGGTGCGGGCCGCGCCGGAATATGGGGTCTCGGCACCCATGCGCGGGGACCGGTCCCTGACCGACCATGGTCGGGTGGCGCGGCGGTCGCAGGGGGAGCGCCGTGAGGGGCGCGGGCCGGTTTTCTGGGGGTCCGGCCCGCGCCGCCTGAAGCGCCGGGTCCGCGACGTGCGCGGGACCGGTTACCGGATGGCCACCGGCAGGCCGTCCGCGTTCCCGGAGGCGGGCCAGAGCACCGCGAGCCGTTGGCCGTCGCCGTTGTCGGACACGCCCACGATGTCACCGCGGGTGTTGATGCCGTTGGCCTTGGCCCAGTGCCCTCCGGGCAGAGTCGGCAGCACGGTCACGGTGCCGTCCGGTGCCCAGCGCAGCGCCTGCCAGGGGACTCCGGGGACACCGGGGTCGCACCGGCCCGACACGACCCCGGTGCCGGTGATCCCGGTGGCCGCCCCGGAGCGGGCGCCAGAGGGAAGGGGCAGGGTGGTGATCCGGCCGTCGGGGCTCCACCGGACGGGGTGACCTCCGGACCCGCCGACGACCTCGTCACGATCGTTGAGAGCGACGGCCCAGGTGTGTGTCTCGCCAGGCAGGCCCCTCAGCTCGGACACCTTCCCCTCCGGGTCCCAACGGGCCGCACGCAGTTCGAACTCACCGGAACTTCCGACGATCACACCGCGGTTGTCGATCGCCTCCGCGGTGCCGGCGGTGTCGCCGGGCAGGGGAGACAGGATGCCAGGCGTCCCGTCGGGGTCCCATCGCGCCGGTCGTGGGCGGCCGCGGTCGGGACCCGCGCTGCCGACGATCGTCCCGCCGTCGTTGATCCCCGCGGCGAGTGAGCGGTACGTGTGGTTTTCCGGCATCTTGAGCGTCGTGACGGTGCCGTCCCGCTCCCAGCGGATCGCGCGGTCCCGGTTCTTCGACCTCTTGTCGGTTCCCGCGATGACGCCGTGAGCGTTGATGTCGGTGGCCGTCAGACGGTCGACGCCAGGGGAGAGGTCGGTGAGGACACCGGCGCGCGTCCAGATGACGGGGTGCAAAAAGCCTTTCGACTCGACGGATTCGCCGATGCTCTGTCCGCGCGCGTTGATCGCGAACGCTTCGGCGTATCCGTACTTGGGGAACGATCGACCCAGATCGGTGACCCGGTCCGGCGCCGTCCACCGCGCGGCGTGCCGTCCGCGCCCCGAGGCCGGTTCGGAGTCGCCCGCCACCACGCCGCGGGAGTTGATCACCGTACCCTGGCTCCGGCCGTGTCCCGGCAGCGCGCCGAGGTCGGTGATCGCGCCTCGGGCGTCCCACACCACCGCTGAGTGACGGCCGCCCACACTGCCGGAGAAGCCGGTGATGACATCGGAGTCGTTGATCGCCAGGGCACTGCCCTGCGGATACTCGGGCAGCGATGGCAGGAGAGTGACCCTGCCGTCCGGTTCCCAGCGCACGGGGTACCCGCCGGACCTGCCCACGACGATTCCGGCGTCGTTGACGCCGTCGGCCTCACTGCGGTTTTCGCCGGGAAGCGGGGGCAACGGGACGACCGTGCCGTCGGGATTCCAGCGCACGGCCTGGAAACCGGAGTAACCGACGACCACGCCCGCGTCGTTGATCGCCGTGGCCGCCGACCAGGAATCGCCCGGTGCCGGGGGAAGCACGGTCATGACGCCGTTCGCGTCCCACCGCGCCGCGCGATTCGTGGCCGGGGCGATCGAGACGGTGCCGGCCACGACACCGCCGTCGTTGATCGCGGTGGCCCCCGAACTCATGCGGCGATCGGGTGTGCTCAGCTCGGCGAAGGAACCATCCGGATGCCACAACACGGGTCGCGTGGTGGCCTGCTCGGCGTAGGCCGAGCCGGCGATGGATCCCTTGGAGTTGATCGCCCGTGCCTCACCGCGGACGTACCCGGCCGGCACCGCGAGCCGGGCCACCGTGCCGTCGGAGCTCCAGTGCACGGGGATCGACGATTCGACGGCGGTGCTGTAGGCGCCGATCATGGCACCGGCGTCGTTGATCCCGGTGACGTGGCTGTCGCCGTCGATGGGGAACGCGGCGAGAGCGACGACCGGTGTCGATGCTCCCACCGCCTCTTGCGCGCCGCCCGCGACCAGGGCGCCACCGAGCAGAAGGACCGAGAAAAACCTGCACAGCAAGAACTTTCTCCGCACCACGTGAATCCCTCCCGATTCGCCCGAGTGCGCCGCTCACCGGATTATGGCGAAGGCCTCGCGGCGATTGGAACCGCTGATCGGACGCGGGCGCGCTCGTCCGCTCGCACTTCGCCGGAATTCTCGGAAGTCCATTGTGGATCGTGTCCATGATGGACTGTCATCGAGAGGCCGCGGCAAACGGAGCGGCACAAGGTTCCCGCTGCGGATATCGGGGTGACGAGTGCTCGAGGGCTGGCTAGTATCGGCGGTGATCATGGAGTGGATCAGCGGCAGATCGCCCGGCTTCGGACCGGGAGGGCGCGGGTTCGAGTCCCGCCTCCATGTTCATCCTGGAGTAGTTCAGCGGTAGAGCACCCGGCTCTCAACCGGGAAGGCGCGAGTTCGAATCTCGCCTCCAGGTCTCGATGGACAAGGGGAGACCGGTGAACCAGGGTCAGTTCGGTTACGCGTACGACCAGTTGCGTCGCGCGCTGCGGCACGCGGGCACCGATTCGGCGCGGGCGGACGGCTGGCGCGCCGTGCTCGACGGGATGGCCGACGGCACGCTGACCGTCGGCTCCCGCACCCCGGTCGCCGACACTCCGGCCTGGGTGACGCTCGAAGTACTGCACGGCGGGTTCGCCAGCGGCCGGTACCTGGCCGAGGAGCCCTTGCGCGAAGACGAGATCGAGCTGGTCCGCGCGTTGCCCGACGGCGCGCCGGGCACGACCGACCGGGAACGGCTGAACCTGCACTACCTGACCGACGAGGGGCAGGCCGTGCTGCTCGGCGCCCTCGCGGCCGGGGCGTATCGCGTCGAAATCCCGGAGCACGCGGCGCTGATGACGGTCGCGTGGCTGCTCGCGCACGACCACCACGCGGCCGCGCTCGACCTCGTCGCCGCGGTGCGCCCGCTCATGCACCGGCTGCGGTTGACGCCGGTCTTCGGCGAGCCGTCCGTTCCCGCCGGTTCCGTCGTCAAGCTCCAGTCCGTCGAGCAGGTCAAGACCTCCTTGCGCGCGATCACGACCCCGTCCGCGATCGACACGATGCGCACCAGGCTGCGGGAGCGGCCGCTGTACGACCGGCTCGTCGAGCTCTGGTGCGAAACCGTGGAAGGCGAACTGCCCACGCTGCGCGACGACGGCGTCGTCACGGGCGGCTGGCCGTGCCGTGTCTGGCCCGCGGATTGGAGTGCGCGCCGGACGGCGTTGCTCGCCGAAACCGAAGGCGTGACGGCACATCCCCGCGCGAACTTCACCCGGCTGCGGACGGCGTTGGCCGCGTGCGAGACGGACAGCCGTTCGCTGACCGCGCGGGACGTCGGCTGGGTGCGCCGCGCGCTCGCCAACACCATCGGCAAGCACGGCGCGCCCGGTTCCGAGCGGCGGAAGACGTTGCGGGAGGCGGAGCTATCCGTGGTGGAACGGCCGACCCGGGCCGAGCTCGCGGAATCGGTCGCCGTCCGTCTCGATGCGTACCCCGACGATGGCGGTGTCCCGTCGGTCGAACCGATCACCGAGGACGTCGACGGGTGGAGTGTTCCCGACGGCATCGCCGTGAAAGTGACCAGGGCGTGGGAAGCCCCGGTCGAGGAGCTGGTCGCGCGGGACGTGATCACCTCCGGCGAGGTGCTCGCCACCGTGCTGCCGCAGATCACCGCGTCCTTGCTCGCCGCGAACATCGAAGACCCGGCGCTGTCGGCGTTGTACGCCCGGACGTACGCCGCCTTCCGGCGCCGCCGCGGTCTGTTGCTGCTGGATCTCGCGACCCAGGTCGGTTTCACCGAGCTGCCGTGGGTGGCCGCGCTGGAGCCGCTGCGGGCACACCGGCGTGACACCGCCGAGGCCGCGCGGGAGACCCTCTCCCGGACCACGATGCTCGCGCTGACCGCGTTCCCGCACGCGATCCTGCCGAACCCGCTGGTGAGCGAATTCGGCGCGCTCGCCAAGCAGGCCGGCTTGCGGATGCCGTTGGTCGAGGAAGTCGCGGCGGACATCTTCATGGGTGCCTTCACCACGAAGTTCCGCGACGCCGCGGTGATCGCGAGCCGGGTCATGGCGGGCTCGCTGTACGCGCGGTACTACGACCTGCCCGAGGCCTGGTCCGAAGAGACCACGACCCGATGGGGCCGCAAGACCGCGGCCGATTTCGCGAAGGTGTGCAAGGAAAGGGCGGCGGAGGCACATCGCGGCCGCGTGTCCGGCGTGGCCGCGAACGGCACCGTCCTGGAGCAGGGACAGATCGTCACCACGCACAACCTGGCCGTGCTGGCCGACGGGCTGGAACTGTGGGATCCGCTGATGGTGCTCGCGCCCGGCCTCGCCGCGCGGTCGCTCGGCTGGGCACTGCGGCGTGCCGCCGTGCCGGCCACCGATCGGCACGCCGCGTTGACGGCGGTCAAGAACGCGGCGTACGCGTGGCGGCAGGGGATCTTCTTCCTCAGCTTCTGTGACACGGAGAAGCAGTGGAGCGTCGTCGACGAACTGCGCCCGCAGCTGGCGGGAACCGATCTCGGCCCGGCCGTGGACGGGCTCGCCGCCGTCGTCGCGGGATATCGGTTCGACACCGACGGAACGGTCCACAATGGACGACGCTGGCTCGGCTGGGGCGGCGGCCAGTGGGTGGGCGTGCGGTGACCGGGCGGTTGATCCACACCGGACAGGTGGTGCTGGACCTGGTCATGCGGGTTCCGGAACTGCCGGTGCCCGGCGGCGACGTCATGGCGTCCTCGATGGACTTCCTGCCGGGCGGAGGGTTCAACGTGATGGCGGCGGCCGCCAGAGCGGGCGCGAAAGTCCTCTACGCCGGCCTGCACGGCACCGGTGGCTTCGCCGACCTCGTCCGGGCGGCGATGGTCGCCGAAGGCATCGCGCTCGCGCACGCGCCGTCCGCCGAGGGTGGCACCGGGATCGTCGTGGCGATGGTGCAGGACGACGGCGAGCGCACGTTCGTCACCGGACCCGGCGCCGAAGGCCGGATGCCGCCCGGCCTGCTCGACGCCATCACGCCGACGGGCCAGGACGTCGTCTACGTCACCGGGTACAGCCTGTTGCACGAGACGAACACGAAAGCGCTCCTCGAATGGCTGCCGCGCCCGGGCGAGGCCACCGTGCTGTTCGATCCCGGACCGCTCGCCGGGAAGATCCCCGCCGCCGAGCTGGCGGCGGTGCTGGCGCACGTGGACATCCTGAGCTGTAGCGCCACGGAAGCGAAGATCGTGGAGACCTCGGACGTCGAGGTGCTCATCGTGCGGGAGGGATCCGCCGGATGCCGGGTCGTCCACGGTGGCCACAGCGTCACCGTGCCCGGGTTCCCGGTGACCACCGTGGACACGAACGGGGCGGGAGACGCGCATTGCGGGGTGCTGGCCGCCGAATTGATGGCCGGGACCGGACTGCTCGAAGCCGCGCGCCGGGCGAACGCCGCTGCCGCGATCGCGGTCACCAGGCACGGTCCGGCCACTTCGCCCACCAGGTCCGAACTGGACGCCTTTCTCGGATGAGTGCCTGTGGGCTGGGACAACATCCGGAGCCGTCGCGCGGTTCCTCGGGCATGATCGGCTCATGCGCGTGTTGTCGGAAAGTCAGCTCGGTTCCGTCCTGGCGGGCGTTCCCGCGTCGCGGCCGCGGGTGGTGGTGAGCGGGAACTTCGCCACACCCATGGCTGCACTGAAAGTGCTGGACGCCGCGCTGGCCGAGTACCGGTTGTTCGCGTTGAACGCGCAGGCCGGGATGCCGGACCGCCCCGGTGTGCTGCTGGAGACGCCGTTCGTGGGCGCGGGAATGCGCGGACGCCCCGGGCTGCGGTACTTTCCGTCCCGGCTGTCGCTGGTGCCGCAGCTGCTCAAGAACTCGCTGCCGCCGGACGTCGTCCTGCTGCACACCTCCGTTCCGGTCGACGGCGTGGTGTCGCTGGGCACGGAGGTGAACATCCTGCCCGCGGCCGTCGAGGCGGTGCGGGCCCGCGGGGGACTGGTCGTCGCGCAGATCAACCCCGAGATGCCGTTCACCTACGGCGACGGCGTGCTGCCTGTCGACGAGATCGACTACGCGATCGAAGTGACCGAGCCGCTCCTGTCGCCGGTCCCGCGGCCGGTGGGCGACACGGCGCGGACCATCGGCGAGCGGGTGGCCGGGTTGGTCGCGGACGGCGCGACCCTGCAACTGGGGATCGGCGGGATCCCGGACGCGACCCTGGCGGCGGTGACCGGACGGCGTGGACTCGCGATCTGGTCGGAGATGTTCAGCGACGGCGTGCTGGCGCTGGACCGCGCCGGAGCCCTGGATCCGGCGGAACCGGTGACGGCGTCGTTCGTGTTCGGCAGTGCCGAGCTGTACCGCTGGCTCGACCGCAATCCGCGGATTCGCCTGCTGCGCACGGAAAAGACGAACGACCCGGCCGTGATCGCCCGGCAGCGCGGTCTGGTCTCGGTGAACAGCGCCCTCGAAGTGGACCTGTTCGCGCAGGCCAACGCAAGCCGTGTCCGAGGGGCGATCTATTCGGGATTCGGGGGCCAGACAGACTTCGTGGTCGGGGCGCTGCATTCACCCGGTGGACGGGCGATCATCGCGCTGCCGTCTTGGCATCCGAAAGCCGACGTTTCGACGGTGGTGCCTCGGCTGGCCGGGCCGGTGACGTCGTTCCAGCACAGTTTCCTGGTCAGTGAACACGGTGTCGCGACCATCTGGGGCAACGACGCGAGCGAGCAGGCGCGGCAGATCGTCGACCACGTCGCGCATCCGGCGGCCCGGGAAGAACTCGTGACGCGAGGCAGGGAACTGGGGTTCACGCTTCCGTAGGGTGAATCCGGCCTGGAATACCGGAACCCGGTAGAGGGACACGATCGTGTCCCTCTACCGGGTCGCAAACACGGAGGGGCCAACCCGCGCCAACAGACCGGCCCCCGTCAAACCCTGTGCCTAGAGCGTCAGACCAGCCAGCCGAGCACGTGAGCCAGGTGCGCGAGCAGACCCGAGATCAGGTCGTGGCCGTGGTGCACGTGCTGGGTGAACATCTGCATTGAGGGGCTCCTTGTTCGGATTTCGTGTTCGGTTGTTGCTCTCGCGAGGAGCGATCGAAGATTTTCACCAGGTTGGCAGCCTGTCAAAAAACGATTTCCCGCGCCGGTGGCGTGGCATGAATCTTCCCACGATAAACACGTAAGTCTTTCGTGTTTTGCGCGAGGGGTGCATTTCTTGGGTGGTGACACTGTGGGTAGTGAGCCAGAGGTGAGCCGATGTGGACGCTGAGCCTCCGCTACGGCAACTGGGCGGGAGGGTCACACGAAACGGTGATCCACTCGCCACGAATGGTGAGTCGGTGAGAATCACCGATACGGGTGACGGGACCAGGGGCGGAACGGAGGGGGCCGGATGTCTTGGAACGGCTGGGAAGGCGAGATCTGGGCTCGGTACGCCGATCGGTACAACGCGATGGCGGAAGGGTTCAACGAGGCGTTGTTCACCGCGGCCGCGATCGGCGCGGGGCGCAGACGCCCAGGTGCACCTGTTTCCCGAGGCCGGTTTCGACGTGGCGATCAGCCGATCCGCGCTCATGCTCTTCGCGGATCTCGCCGCAGGCTTCGGCAACATCGCCCGGAGTCTCCGGCCCGGCGGGCGGCTGGTCTTCACCTGCCCTCAGGGACCGGATCCAGGCAGCGACTCGGGTTTCGACGAACTAAGCGTCGTCTCAACGGTGTGGATCAGCACGTCGTCGACCTGCTGCGCGGCGAGATCCAAACCGGTCTCCGGCAGTTCGAATCCTCCGCCGGAGTCCGGCTCAGCCGCACCGACCGGCTGGTCACGGCATCGAGGAGGTAGCCGCTTCAGCCGCCGATCCGCGATGAGGGGTGGATGGGGGCGCCTGATTCGTAGAGTTCCAGGGGGAGGGTGCTGACTGCCCGGGTCGTGGGGTCGAGGTAGCGGCAGGAAATACCGGGCACATGGATCCACTGGCCGACGATCGACGACCCGGACGGCCGTCGCCGAGTGGAGTCGAAGGCGAAGCGCACGTGCTCGGGCATGTCGCAGGCGTCGTACTCGGTGCTGTTCTGATGCCGCAGCACCGACTCGACATGGTCGCGGATGATCGGTCCGGCGGTGAGGTCCGCCTTGTAGGAGAGGGTGCCCTGTTCGTTGCGGCCGTCGGATATCCCGGTGCCTTGGAACTTGATGTCGCGCAGGACGTAATCGTACTTTTCGCCGAGGTAGGTGACCGTGCAGGTCAGCGTGGTGGTGCGGCCGGGGTTGAGCGCCGGGCAGGACGAGCGCGCGCCTGGGTCGACGCGGTTGGCGAAGCGGGTCACTTTTTCAAGTGCTTCCCAGGCGATCCGCTCTCGCAGGGGCGCGGAGTCCGCGGGTTTGGGCGGCAGCCCACTCAGGTCCGGCTCGGGGTATTTCGCCGGGATCGTGCCGTGGCGCAGCGACGAGAGGTCGACCGTCGGTGTCGTGCTCGTGGGTGCCGCACTCGACGTCGACGGCGACGGAGTTGCGGGAGGGGGAGCGGCGGGGGTGCTGCTGCACGCGGCGGTGAGCAAGAGCAAAGCCGCTCCTGCCGACGTTCGAACACCGGCCGAGCGTGCCGGCCGCGGCAGAACCCGGCCGCGGGCGGCGGCTTTCACACCGGTACGAGTCACGCCGGTCATCTCCGATCTCGCCGATTCGATGACCAGGTCCCCCGGCCCCGTTCGGGAAGGAAGTCAACACGGGAAAAAGCCGCGGCGGCACGTGAGAAATGCCCACGGTGGTAGGGCCTGCCCCAGCGGAACGACGGGGGAATCCCCGATGGTCTTCGTCTCGGCGGGCCGCCAGGCTGGCCGAATGTCGATTCCTCCCTCTCGCCGTGAATTCATGAAGATGAGCGCCGTGGCCGCCGCCGGTGTGGCGTCCGTCGGTATCGGGGGCACTGCGTCCGCGGCCGAGTCGCCGCGGATCACGCCGCTGCGGATTCGCACTCCCGCCGGCACCTTCGACGCTGTCGCCTCGGGGCCGAGGCATGGCCGGAAAGTGCTTTTGTTGCATGGCTTCCCTGAATTCGGCATCGAGTGGGAGCATCAGTTGCGCGCGCTCGCCGCTGCCGGTTACCGGGCGGTGGCGCCAGACCAGCGGGGTTACTCACCGGGCGTGCGCCCCGCCGGGATCGAGAACTATCGCTTGGACCATGCCGTCGGGGACGTCCGCGCGATGGCCGACGCACTGGGCTGGCGCAGATTCGATCTGGTCGGACACGACTGGGGTGCCGCGGTCGCGTGGGTCGCCGCGGCGAGGTACGCACGCCGGGTGCGGTCGTTGACCGCCGTTTCCGTACCGCATCTCGGCGCTTTCGCCGAGGCGCTGCGAACCGATCCCGCACAGCGGAAGGCATCCGAGTACATGGATCGCTTCCGGCAACCGGCTCCGATACCGGAGGACTGGATTCTCGCGTCGGGGCCGCCGAAGCTGCCGGGCGTCGCACCGGAAAAGTGCGCGGAATACTTCCGGCGGCTTTCCCAGCCGGGTGCCTTGACCGCCGCTCTGAACTGGTACCGGGCCAACGATTTCGAAGGCTACGAGCAGCGGGTCGTGGTGCCGACATTGTTCCTCGCGAGCACGAAGGACCCCATGGTCGCATCTTCGGGTATCCAAGCGACGAAGAACTGGGTTTCCGGGCGATACCGGCTGGAAATCCTCGAAGGGATCGGGCACAACATCCCCGAGGAAGCCGCCGAGGCCACCACGAGGTTGCTTCTGGAACACCTCGATTCGGTGTGAGGACGGTGCGGTCGAAGCCGTCACCTCCCGCCAGGCCACCCGCGATGGTTTTTCGCGCCCGTCATCGTTACGACGTATGAGCTCCGGCGAGGTTGCTTCTTCTTGATCAATCTCACCTCGGCGCATGTCCCGGTCGTGAGGTGGGCAATTTCGGTGGCGAGAGCGATCGAGGTCGGCACGATGTCACCGATCGCCGCCGGGATCGGAACGTCCGCCCGGGTGTGGCAGAAGGGGAAGACCGATGACCACTCGCACGAATATCCGCCGCGGCATGACGGTCCTGCTCGTCGCCGGAGCGGCAGCCGGGGCCACGGCGCTGACCGCCGGTACCGCGGGCGCGATGCCCACGGACTTCCACTGCACGTCGGGTCAGATCACCAGCCGGCTGGTGTACGGCGGGGCGGGTGCCGGCGGCCGGGACGCGGCAATCGAGTTCACCGCGAAGCCGGGTGAGACCTGCACGCTGCCCGGCTCGCTGCCTATCGACCTCGTCGGGGCCCGCGACGTGGTGTTGTCCTCCGACGCCGCGCCGGACGCTCCGTCGGTCGAGATCAGTGACGGGTCCTCGGCTTACATTCCGTTGCACTGGTCCGCGATCGGCTCGACCGGAGGCCAGGAGACACCGCTGGCCATCACGGTCACCGCGCCCCAGGAAACCAGCCCGCGCGGTGACACCAGTGACCCGCGGATCACGCTGCCGTGGAACCTCGGCGCGGTCAACGCCGCTCCCGAGAGTCACACCATCCGCACCGGGGCGACGACGGCAGGCGCCGCGCCCACCGTCTGACCCTCGTTCCGCCTCGACCCCGCGCGCGGCCACCTGGACGTTCCCGACGACGACCTGGCCGACCTCGCGCGCCGACTCGGCGAACGCATGACCGGCTGACCACTCACCCGCCTCACCCCTCGATATTCCCATGCGGGCGGTCACTAGTATCGCGGATGTACGATCCGCTGCTGATGACAGGACAGACAAGGCGATGAGCGGGCGAACCGAATCCCAGAATATCGGGTATCGCGTCTCGGCGACCTTCGATCTGGACGCCAGATTTCCCGGACAGGTTTTCCGAAATAATGTCGGGAAATCACTGTTCTGCGAATTCGACGCGGTTCTGACGCCTGACTTCTGGCCTGCCCTCAGCGCTATGGCCCGGTGGCACGGCGATGACCATGTCGACCTTCTGGTGCTTCCCGATGGTGGTGAGCTGCCGGAGCGCTCGGCGGTCTCGTTGCCGGTCGAGGCGAGCGAGGACGACTACTGGGCCTCTATCGGTTTCGAGCCGGACGGCGACGCGCTGGGATCGATCGCGATCGCCGCGAAGGTCGTCGCGGTGACCGGACGTTCCGGAAAATGGGGATGCTGGGGTGAACGGGGTCCCGAAATAGCGGTATTCCGGGGATTTCCGAGCGATGCGGCGCGGGACGAATGGCGCGACCGGTTCGGACCTTTCCTGGAAGCGCGGGGAGCCTTGCGGTCGTATCTTCCACCGACGTTCGCCGGTCGGATCGTCCCGGACGAGTACGCCGCGAGCCTGACCTCCAACTACGGCACTGTCGGGTGAACCACCTGGCTGAGGCGCCAGGTGGTTCACTCCGGACGATGTCAGCAGAAGACTTCGTTGAGCAGTTTGAGGAACGCCGGATTGGGGTCGCCTCCGGCTGGCGCGCTCGTGATCGAGAGTTCCAGCCGCTTGTGGGTGTCCGGCGTGGTCAGCAGCTGCGACGAGTACCCGGGGATGCCGCCACCGTGGCCCCACACCTTGGTGCCGCACGGCAGGGTCTGCACCTGGAGGCCGAGGCCGTACTCGGGGCTGACCGCGGTGGTCTTGGTGATCTCCTGCTGCTGCGCGGGCTTGAGCAACCTGCCACTGGCCAGCGCCACACCGAACGTGTCCAGGTCACGGGTCGTGGAGATGATCTCGCCGGCCGCCCACGCGACCGACGGGTTGAGGCGGGTGATGTCGTTCGGCTTGCCTGCCACGGTCACGTAGCCGTGGGCATGCGGGCCGTGGATGTCGACGTCGTCGCCGGGAACCTCGGTGTCGTCGAGGTGCAACGGCTTCAGGATCCGCTGCTGGACCGCCTTCTCGTACGGCCTGCCGGTCAGTTTCTCCACCAGCAGACCCGCGACCACGTAGTTGGTGTTGGAGTAGCTCCATCGGGTGCCGGGGTCGAAGTCGAGCGGCTTGTCGGTGGAGATCTGCAGCATTTCCTGCGGCGTCCAGTGCTTGTAGCGGATCTGCTCGAACTCGTCCGGGTCGAGCGGCAACGCCTTGGTGTAGTCGTAGAGGCCGCTGGTGTGCTGCATGACCTGGCGCACCGTGATGCGGCCGTCGATCAGACCGGGCAGGTAGCGGACGACTGGCGCGTCCAGGTCGAACTTGCCTTCGCCCTGGAGTTGCAGCAGCACCGTCGAGACGAACGTCTTGGTGATGCTGCCGACGCGGAACCGGCCGTTCTCCGGGACCGGGCGGTTCGAGCCCAGTTCGGCCTTGCCGGAGCGCGCGGTGAAGCGTTGGTGGCCATCGGTCACCCTGACTTGCGCGCCGAGCGATCCTCCGCTCGTGGTGATCTGGTCCAGCGCCTCCTGCACGATCTTGCGGTCGGCGCTGGTGTCGGCTAGCGCGGTGCCTGTGGTGGCGATCAGTCCTGCTGTGGTGAGTGCGGCGACAAGCCGGATTCTCATCGAGGGCCGTGACAATTTTCTCTGCATGATAAGAAAAATCTCCCCTTAAAGCCCGATAGCTTTCCCCAAGCGGCGGGCCGCCGCCTACCAGCGACGCTAGCGTCCGGTGATCACCACTCGCATTACCGGAAATCACAACCACTCGAACAGAGCAGATCGCCCGATACCGGATGATCCGTTCAGCGCGTTCTTCTACGCCGTCTGCGATCGGCTTCCAACGCCGAATCCCTGGTTGAGCGAGTACCGCTCAACCAGGGAATTCCCGCGTGATCTCAACGCCGGTAGTGGACCTCGCCACGCAGCGCCGGTGCGGTGGGACTGGCGCAGCGCTGTTCGAAGGTGGCGTCGAGGGCGGTGAGTCCTTCGGCGCCACGTTCGATGCGGCTGATCGTGAACGTCGAATAGTCGTCCGAGCAACCCAGACCGGTGGCGATCGCGAGGATGCGGGCGCCCCCTGCGTGCTCGTACGAGCCGACTTGCAGCGGGCCGGTCGAGGCACTGAAGTCGAGCCGGAAGTAGTACGAGCCGTTGTCGCCGTCGGCGTCCACGCGCAGGATGTCACCGACCTCGCGGATCACCACCTCGTGCTCGGGCGAGTCGACCCAGTACCCGCTTTTCCCATCGACCGGGAAGGCGCCCTGTTCGGCGGCGAAGTCGATACTCGCGATCGGCTCGTCGGCGGTTGCGACAGGCGCGAACACGCCCGTCAGACCTGCGGCGACGGCGAGCGTGGTGAAGGCATGACGGAGCTTCATGATTCTCCTCGGGTGAACGCCGCCCCCAGTAGGCGGACACCACTGATCGTGCCGGAGGTTTCCGTCACCCCGCGCGAGTAGAACTACTCAGCCCGGTGGAGCCGATTCCTGCCGCGAGCTGTTCCCGGCTGCCAGGCGCGGCCGGGCGCTCGGAAGAGAGCCCGGCCGCTGACCAACCTTTTGGTGACAGCTAGGTCATCCCCGCGGGCTTTCGACCACGCCGCATCGAGCCCAGTGCTCGGTGAAGTTACTGGCGCTCACCTCGAGCGGGTCCGGGTTGGACAACCGCTGGTTGCCGATCCCCGGTGAGAGCATGATCTGCTGATCCGGTCGCTGGACGGACAGCCGCGCGTCTTCGGCGTCATGGATCTTGGCGGTCGCCGCACGGAAGCGGACGTCCGAGTGGTTCATGTACTGGGTCAGCAACTTCTGATTCCCGCTGACGTAAGTGAGCCGCTCGGACACGAAGTACGCGAACGGCTGAAGGTACTCTGTGCCGCCGCCACTGGGATGGGTCCAGAAACCCGAGAAGTTCCGGCCGTTGTCGAGGTCCGAGACGGTCAACGACCAGTTGTAGCGGTCCGCGTAATGCACATCGAGGTAGTAGCGATGTCCTGCGACGTAAGGCACGCCGACGTCGACTATGCCCCCGGTGTTCCAAGCTCCGTCGACGAATTCGATGAAGCCACCCGATTCCACGGTTCCGGTGGCCTGGGTGACGTAAACGCCGGCCTGCACCAGGACGGTGTCGTTGGAAACGCCCACCCACTGCGTCATGCTCTCCTCCGAACATGTCGACGTGTAGTAGTCGGGTGCGGTGATGGAGCTGTGCGCTCCCGCGTATGTCCGCCCCGACGCGGCTGTCGCGCGGTAGCCGCTGTAGTTGGTGGTGTGAGTCGCGGCGTGTACACCCGGCTTGACACAGGGCGGTTTCGGCGTCGCGCGATCGAGCCCGCCCGCCACCTTCTCCCAGTCCGCGCGTGTGAGCTCACCGGGCGCGACGGCACCGGATTCCGGTCGCGCAGGCAATCCGACCTTCGCCAATCGGGCGGCGGACGCGGTCGCCGGGTCGAACGTCGGACCCGGTACGACCTGGTCCACCATCAGCCCGTTGGGCATCCGGAAGGAATGGTGCCGGTCGCCGTCCGCGTCCGTGGTGGTCGCGAGTGCCTCGGCGCACAGCTTCGCCGGGGTGCTCGCTCCCGACGCGCTCGGCGCTGCCGCGTAGCCGGAGGCGGGCGCGGCCCCGGCGAACAGGACGGCGATCACCGGAATAACGGCGAAGCGAAGTCGACGTATCACGTGTCCCCCAAAAGTCCTCAGGATCGGTGAATATCGTCTCGAACGATCGCTCACGCCGCGGGGATCGTCTGCGTCATCTGACCTTGACGAGGGCGTTTGGCGAGTCGTCACCTCGCCGTTGCCGCGAGTGGCGGCAACTCGCGGTCGGTCTGAGCGATCCTGGTGAACCTCGCCGTCAAGGGTGCCAGTACCGGTGACATGAGCACTTTGTCGGCCATCCTGCGCAGCGCCAGACCGAGCCGGGTCCGGGGAAAGGCGAACGGTTTGATCCAGCGGGGGAGTTGCTGGACGTCGTCGACGAGTGGCCGCATCCAGGCCTCGTAGGCCGCGAGTCCGGTCGTGAGCGAGCCGGTGCCGGACAGGCACGCGGCGAGGACGTAGCCGCTGACGAGCGCGAGCGAGGCGCCGCCGCCACCCATCGGCGTCACGCACCACGCGGCGTCGCCCGCCAGGCACACCCGCCCGCGGTGCCAGACGGGCATGCGGATCTGGGTGAGGTGGTCGAGATAGACGTCGTCGGAGCTGTCGAATCCGTCCAGGATCCGGGGTGCTTCCCAGCCCACGCCGGAGAAGCGGTCGCGGATCCTGGCCAATGCCTCGGTACGGTCGAGCCGGGTCGGGTCTTCGGCCTCGGTGCAGGCGAGGATGGCGCGCGTGGTGCCGTGCTGGTCCGGGCGCAAGTGGACCTGCCGTCCGCCGACCGTGGTGTACCAGCGCCATCGGCTGTCGTCGTCGGTGGTGCGCGGGATGGTGCCGAAGACCATGGTGATGCCCAGCGCGCGGCTGTCGACCTGGCCCTCGAAGAGCAGTTCCCGAGTGGTGGAGCGGACCCCTTCGGCGATGACCAGCAGGTCGGCGCGCAGGACCCGGCCGGCGTTCGTGGTCACGGTGACCCGGTCGGCCTCTTCCTGGACTGCGGCGACGGTGTCGCCGTAATTGATCTCGACTCCCTCGGCCGATGTCGACCCGTTGACCGAGAGCTGGACGCCGATCCAGATCGAGGTGATGCAGCGGCTTCGGGAATGGGCTGTCGGCTTCGGTGAGCTGCATCGGCATCTGGCCGGCTGGATGCGGCTGCCTGTCTCGGATGCCAATGCCCTGGGCCAGATCACGTGGGCCGCCGAAGCGGGGACGCCGCTCTCGCCGGCGGAGCTGTCCCGGCAGATCGCCATGACCACCGGGGCTACCACGATTCTGCTGAACCGGCTCGAGGACGCCGGTCACGTCCAGCGCAGCCGCGAGAGCAGCGACCGTCGCCGCGTCACCCTGCGCCCGACCCCCGCCGCGCGAGAGCACGCCCGCCGGTTCCTCGTCTTCGCCGGGGCCGAGATCGCTGCCGCGCTCCGCACCGCCGATCCCGAGGAACTCCGTGTCGTCACCAAGTTCCTGTCGAGGATCACCGAGGCGACAGGTGACGCCAACCAGCGCTTGGAACACGGCCCGGCGTCCGACGACACGCCCTGAAGCCAGTGGGATCGGGTTACTGGGCCGCAAGTCGAAGGTGTCAGGCCGGGTGGCGGAGTCCGTGAAGGTCTCCTTCCCTACTTTCAGGGTCAGGGTCCCGGCAAAGTCGCGTAAGTGGATGTCGTGAGTGGCGGCTCGGGTTCTGGCGGACTCGTATTTACCTACCTACTGGTGTGATTGGCGGTCGAGTGAAGCCGGTGTGGTCGACGGGGGAAGATTCCGGCCGTTGAGCGTCCGGAATCTTCCCCCGTCACCGGTCGTGACTGGCACGACCTTGATCAAGGTCCGAGACCGGGCGTCCCTGGCGACGATGAAGGAATTGGGACGTTCAACGTCCCAATTCCTTC
>NZ_JBHXJK010000130.1:0-23331 GCF_042723255.1 Amycolatopsis thailandensis | reverse complement strand
GTGCCGGACGTCGAGGCAGGTGGTGAAGGCCTCCTTCACACCCTCAGGGTCAGGGGCTCGGCCAAGTCGCCTCTTCGCTGGTCAGGGAGGTTGTGAAAGCCACTTTCGCAACGTTGAAGGTTGCGAAAGTGGCTTTCGCATCACGACCACCCCGGCTCAGTGGTCCCAGCGGCATCGAGCGTCGCTAAAGCCACTTTCGGGACCTCAGGTGTCGCGAAAGCGACTTTCACGACATGTGGTGGGTCCGGCGCGACGACTTCAGAGATGCCGAAGGGGCCCTTCCCGCAGGCGGTGCGGTGAAGGGCCCCTTCGTGGCGCCAGATGAGGGGAAAGGCCCCTTCAGCTCGCGTGGTGGTGGATCTCCCGCAGGTCCTTGGCCGGGAGCGTGACGCTCGCCGACTCGATCTGCTCCAGCGGGAGCAGCGGCGCGAGCTCGGGGCGCTTCGGGGACAGGCCGTCGCCCATCGACTCGCCCCTGAGCTGACGCCGGATCCACGGCAGCAGGTGCGCCTTCGTCCACTCGAGGTCGGAGCGGCGGGAAGTGATCCAGGTACTCGGCTGCTCGGACGCCGGCCACGGCTCACGCCAGTCGTCGGCGACCGGGACGCCGAGGACCTCGGCCGCGCGCAGCGCGATCCGCCGGTGGGCCTCGGGGGTGAAGTGCAGCCTGTCGTCGCTCCAGGCGCGGCGGTCGTGCAGCGGGGCCATCGCCCACATGTCGACCATCTTGGCGCCGTGCCGGTCGGCGATCGCCCACAGATGCGCGTTGTAGATGCCGACCTTCCCCCGCAGGACGTGCATCACGGACAGGTACTTGGTGTCCGGGCCGTTGAAGATCAGCACCGGGATCCCGGCCTCGCGCAGCTTGGCGACCCCCGCCTCCAGCCGCGCGGCGACGGCGTCCACGTCCGCGCCGGGCACGATGATGTCGTTCCCGCCCGCGCACAGCGTGACCAGGTCGGGCTTCACCGCGAGCGCGATCGGCAACTGCTCTTCGAGGATCTCGTCGAGCATCTTCCCGCGGAGGGCGAGGTTCGCGTACTGGAAATCGTGCCTGCCTTCGGCGAGGATCTCCGCCAGCCTGTCCGCCCAGCCCCGAAAAGTGCCGTCCGGCAGATCATCGTTGAGTCCTTCGGTGAAGCTGTCACCGATCGCCACGTAGCTGTCGAATCCGTACACGTTGGGTCCCCTTCCGTCCGTGTGCCCCCGGTTGGTACTTGTACACCACAACTAACAGCTGAGAGCGCCCCTGCAATCCCACCTGGCCGAAACACGTGGTTCAGCCCGTTGACACAGTCTCTTATTTTGTCGGACGTCCATGCATCTCCATTACTGGGATGTACACTCCTGGGCTGCTGAGATTCACCTCAAGTAGGCGTGAAACGGACACGGTATGTGGCGAACGTCTCCCCGCCCGGGTGTCGGAGGTCATGGATCCGGCAGGCTGTGAGGGTGACCTCACGACCCCCGCGCGAGTCGCTCGCCCAGATCCTCGGCGGGCGGCGTGGCGCCATCGACGCGAGTATCCCGCCCGCGGCCTTCGTCCTCGGCTGGCTGATCGCGGGCCAGTCGATCGCCTGGGGGGCCGGCGTGGCCATCGGGGTGGCGGTGCTGCTCGGCGGGTTCCGGGTCGCGCGCGGCGACAAGGCCCGCGCGGTCGTGGTGAGCCTCGCCGCGGTGATCGCCGCCGCGCTGATCGCCCTGCACACCGGCCGTGCCGAAGACTTCTTCCTCATCCAGCTGCTGTCCAATGTGGCCAGCGCGCTGCTGTGGGCGGCCAGCATCGTGGTCCGGTGGCCGTTGCTCGGCGTCGTCGTCGGGCTCGTCATCGGGCAGAAGACCCGCTGGCGCCGCGATCCCGCGCTGCTGCGCGCGTATTCGCGGGCGAGCTGGGTGTGGGTCTTCCTCCAGTACACGTTGCGCGTCGTCGTCTACGGCTCGCTGTGGTGGAGCGGTCAGGTGGTCGCGCTCGGCATCGCGCGGACGGTGCTCTCCTGGCCGCTGGTCGCGGTGACCGTCGCCGTCAGCGGCTGGGTGCTGTACCGGACCCTGCCGCCGGAACATCCCGGTCTGCGGGTCGTGGAGGAGAACGAGGATCCCTCTGATCCCGCGCCCGGCGGGCTGCCCAGGACATAAGGCGGCCCCCGGCGAGGGGGGAGGGTCCGGGGGCCGGGTCCTACGGTACCCGGAGTTCGCCCCCGGAGTCGATGGTTTGGTCTTTTAGGGCGCGTTTTTGGTGTTTTCCGCTGCGGACACCGGTCGTGGAGCCCCTTCTCCGTAGGCGTCGACGGCGGCGAGCCACGCGGCTCCCAGTACGCCGTCCGTGCTGGTCAGGGCTTCGAGGCCGGTCAGCTCGGCGCGGACCTTCGCCCCGACCGGCCCTTCCGGCGACAGCACGCTGCCCACCAGGACGATCGGCGTGGTCTCGCCGGGATCCCGCGCGGCCATGACGTTGGTCACCAGATGGGCCGCCGCGCGGGTGGTGATCTCGTCCGCCGCCGGGTCGCCTTCGCGGTCGGCCCGGCTGACGAACGGCGCGAACCTGGCGAGCCGGATCGGCGCCTCGGAGTTGACGCTCGTGATGAGCGCGCGCCACAGCCCCGCCCGGTCGCCCGAGTCCGCTGAGTCCACTGCGGACGGACCGAGCGCTTCGGCGAGCACGGCGCGCGCGAGCGGACCGGGTTCGCCGCCGAGGCCCAGAACATCCAATGTGGAGCGAACGGCTTCGCGGCCGAGCCAGTACGCCGAACCTTCGTCACCCAGCAACCAGCCGTAGCCGCCGGCGGTGGAAACCACGCGCCTGCCGCGGACCCGCCCGGCGATCGATCCGGTGCCTGCCACGAGGACCGAACCGTCCGGCGCGGACGTGGCCGACGCGTAGGCGACCTCGGAGTCGGGGACCGTCCGCACAGGACTGATTCCCACGTTCTTCCAAGTGGTTTCGAAGATCTCCGCGATCGCCGGATCGCTCAGCTTGCTGACCCCCGCCATGCCGACGACGCACGCCGCCGTCGCGGCCGGGTCCAGCCCGCCCAGCGCTTCGGTGATCGCGCTCGCGATCCGCGCCGCGGCTTCCGCCGGAGGATGGGAGTTGGGGTTCGCCCCGCCCGCGCGCCCGGCGCCGAGCACGACGCCGGAGGCGTCGACCGCGATCGCTCGCGTCGACGTTCCTCCGGCGTCCACACCGATGACGTGCGTCACCGGGTCTTGGTCACCTTGAGCAGCCCGCGGGGGCTGTCCGGGTCACCGCCGCGCGCCAGCGAAAGGCCGAGCGCGATCCGCTGGATGGGCAGGATCTCCAGGATCGGGGCGACCTCCTCGGCGGAAGGCGCGACACCGATCCGCAGCGCCGCGGGGACGTCGGCCGAAGCCGAACCGACCGCGAGCACGTCCGCGCCACGCTTGCCCACGGCTTCGAGGACCTCCTGCATCGCGCCGACGCCGTGTCCCTGGCTCGTCACCGCGAGCACCGCTGTCTCGCCGTCGACGGCGGCGACCGGGCCGTGCAACAGGTCCGCGCCGCTGTACGCGCGGGCCGCGAGGTAGCTGGTTTCGGCCAGCTTCAAAGAACCTTCCAGCGCCGAGGCGTAGGAGTAGCCGCGGCCGGTGGTGAGCACCCGGTCGACGAACCGGTAGCGGTCCACCGCGCGCTGGACGCCTTCGTCCGCGCCGTCGAGGGTCTGCTGGGCGAGCTCGCCCAGCTTCTCCGCGTCCTCGCCCTTGCCGCCGCGGACCGCGTCGATCAGCAGGTAAAGGGAGAGCAAGGTGGCCGAGTACGTCTTCGTGGCGGCCACCGCCTTTTCCAGCCCCGCGCCGATGTCGACGCCGAGTTCGGCGGCGGCGCGCAGCGGCGATTCCGGGGTGTTGGTGACCGAGACGGTCAGCGCTCCCTGGCGACGCGCGGTTTCGGTGACCTCGATGAGATCCGGGGAACCACCGCTTTGGCTTACTGTGATGAAGAGAACGTCCCGCAGATCGGGACGGGCGCCGTACAAAGTCGCGGTGGAGGGCGAGACGAGACCGCAGGGGAGACCGAGGAGTACTTCGATCAGGTACTTCGCATACAGGGCGGCGTGGTCGCTGGAGCCGCGGGCGGCGAGCAGTGCGAACCTGGGCGGGCGCTTGGAGATGGCTTCGGCCACCTCGGCGATTTCGGCCTGTCGCTCCACGATTCCTGCCAGAATGGCGGGTTGCTGGGAGATCTCCGCGGCCATGTGCTCGCCGGGGCGCTGTTCGGTCATCTCGTTCCCTTCCACCGGGACGTACTTCGTCCCCCGAGTAGGTCTAGACCAATGCTAGCCCGAATGGACGTTTGTGGTGAAGGGTACGTTTCCTAGCGGGGACGGTGCGCGTTTGAGTGGGAAGGCTTAGGGAGTCGGTCATGTTGGAGACAACCACCGCGAGTGAGGCGGGCGCTACGGCTGGGATGCGCGGACAGCGCGAACCCAAGTACTGGGCGCTGAAACAGCATCTGCTCGATCTGCTCGACGCGTTGCCGCCAGGGTCGCCGATTCCGACGGAACGGGCACTCGCGGGAGAATTCACCGTTTCGCGCACCACGGTCCGCCAGGCGCTCGCCGACCTCACCGCCGAGGGCAGGCTCCACCGCGTGCAGGGCAAGGGCACCTTCGCCGCCGAGCCGAAACTCGCGCAGCGCCTCCAGTTGTCGTCCTACACCGAGGACATGCGCAAGCAGGGTCTCAAGCCGTCGTCCAAGCTGCTGGAGATCGACGAACTCCCGGTCGAAGCCGATCTGGCGAAACTCCTCGGAATCCGCGTCGGCGCGAAGATCCTTCGCCTTCGCCGTCTCCGGCTGGCCGATTCGCAGCCGATGGCGCTGGAGACCACGCATCTCCCACTCGGCCGCTTCCGCGGTTTGCGCAAACACGTTTCCGCAGGTGGTTCGCTGTACGCCGTGCTGAGGGAGCACTACGGCGTCGAGCTCGAAAGGGCCGAGGAAACGATCGAGACCGCGCTCGCCGGACCGCACGAGGCCGAGATGCTCGGCGCCGACGTCGGAATGCCGATGTTGCTCCTTTCGAGGCATTCTTTCGCCACCGACGGAAAACCGGTCGAGTTCGCGAGGGCGATCTATCGCGGTGATCGTTACAAGTTCGTCACGACGCTGTTGCCTGAGGCGCGCTGACGGAAACGTTTCGCAGGGCGCCGGACCGAAGAGAACTCGCGTGATCTTGTAAGGCGCCCTACAAAACGTTTCCGTCTTTTATCTGACGTGTCAGGTAAATCGTCTTCTTTGCGGGTGGCTTGGGGCGGGGCGGCGTGCTTCAGTCGACTCATGACTGACGGGGCGGGAATCCGCTGGGGGACGCCGGTGGCGCGCGGGGTGCTCGCGACGACCATCGTGGGCTCGGGCATGGCGATGCTCGACGGGACGATCGTCAACGTCGCGTTGCCGAGGATCGGCGAAGAACTCGGGGCGTCCGTCGCGGGCCTTCAATGGATTCTCGACGGCTACCTGCTCGCGCTCGCCGCGCTGATCCTCGTCGCCGGTTCGCTCGGCGACCGCTACGGCCGCCGCCGGATGTTCGTCGTCGGCGTCGTCTGGTTCGGGATCGCGTCCGGGCTGTGCGCCGCCGCGACCACGACCGAGATGCTCGTCGCGACCCGGATCCTCCAAGGGATCGGGGGAGCTTTGCTCACGCCCGGTTCGCTCGCGATCCTCCAGGCGTCCTTCACCCACGACGACCGGGCCCGCGCGATCGGCGCCTGGTCCGGCCTCGGCGGGATCGCGGCCGCGATCGGCCCGCTGCTCGGCGGCGTCCTGGTGCAGGTGTGGTCCTGGCGGCTGGCGTTCCTGATCAACCTGCCGCTCGCCGCCGTCTGCGTCCTGCTCGCCCGGCGCTACGTGCCCGAGTCGCGCGACGAAGAGGCGACCGGGCATCCGGACTTCACCGCGGCCGCCGTCGGCGCGATCGGCCTCGCCGGGCTCACCGGCGCGCTCGTCGAGGCGCCCGGACGCGGTATCGGCGACGCCGTCGTCCTGGTGGCCATCGTGCTCGGCGTCGCGGGGCTGGGGGCGTTCCTGGTGATCCAGCACCGCTCGGCCGATCCGCTGGTGCCGCCGAAACTGTTCCGCGACCGGACGTTCAGCCTCGCCAACGCGCTGACCTTCGTCGTCTACGCGGCGCTCGGCGGCGTGATGATGCTGATGGTGATGCAGCTCCAGGTGTCGCTGGGCTATTCACCGACCGCGGCGGGGCTGGCGGGGCTGCCGATCACCGTCATCATGCTGCTGTTCTCCGGCCGGTCGGGCGCGCTGGCGCAGAAGATCGGGCCGCGCGCGCAACTGGTCGTCGGACCGATCCTGGTCGGCGTGGGCATGCTCCTGCTGATGCGGGTCGGGCCAGGGTCGTCGTACCTCGGGTCGGTGCTGCCCGCCGTCGTCGTGTTCGGCGCCGGGCTGGCGACGGTCGTCGCGCCGGTGACCGCGACGGTGCTCGCCGCCGCGCCGGACCGGTACGCCGGCGTCGCCTCCGGGGTCAACAACGCCATCGCCCGCTCCGGCGGCCTGCTCGCGATCGCCGTGCTGCCCGCCGTCGCCGGACTCTCCGGCGCCGCCTACACCGATCCGGTCGCGCTGACCGCGGGCTGGCGGACGGCGTTGCTGGTGTGCGCGGCGCTGGCGATCGGGGGCGGGCTGATCGCGCTCGGCATCCACAACGGCGTCCTCGACCCGCCTGCTTCCTCCGAGGTCGAGGACGAGTCGCCGCATCCGGGTGAATGCCTCCACTGCGGGGTCGACTCGCCGCCGACGCACGTCCGGCCCGCCGGACACCCCGGCTAGCCCCCTCTCGCGTGTCAGGAAAGGGGCTTTCAGGACGAAAAATGTCCTGAAAGCCCCTTTCCTGACATCCGGCGGCCGGTCGGTCAGCCCCGGTCAGCCAGGAGGGCGGCCAGCGTCGCCGGGTCCATATTGCCGCCCGAAACGACCGAAACGACCTTTCCCGGCGGCAGCGCGTCGCGGTGGAACAGGTACGCGGCTGTCGCGGTCGCCCCGCTCGGTTCGGCGATCAGTCGGGCGCGGTGCGCCAGCGTCCGGACGGCCTCCCCGATCTCCTCCTCGGACACCGTGACGACGTCGTCGAGCACCGCCTGGAGGTGGGCGAAGGTCAGGTCCGACGGCTGGGCGCGCAGACCGTCCGCGCTGGTCCGTGCCCGCAGGTCCATCGGCCATTCGATGCGCCTGCCCGCGCGCAGCCCCTCGGCGGTGTCGGCCGCGAGTTCGGGCTCGACGCCGATGACCTTCGCGCCGGGGAGCAGCGCCTTGATCGCCGCGCCGACGCCCGAGGCCAGTCCGCCGCCACTGAGCGGGACGAGCACGACACCGGCGTCCGGCAGGTCCTCGGCGATCTCCAGGCCGACGGTGCCCTGTCCGGCGATGACGTCGCGGTGGTCGAACGGCGGGATCATGGTGAGCGCCCGCTCCTCGGCGACGGCGAGCGCGGAGGACTCCTGGCGGTCGATCGGGACTTCGATGACTTCGGCGCCGAGCGCCTTGGTGGCTTCGACCTTGGCGCGCGGCGCGACGTCCGGGACGATGATCGTCGCGGGAATCCCGAATCGCTTCGCCGCGTAGGCGACCGCTTGCGCGTGGTTGCCGCTGGAGAACGCGCAAACGCCACGGGCGCGCTGATCTTCGTTCAGTGCGGCGATCGCGTTGTAGGCGCCGCGCACCTTGAAAGCGCCGATCGGCTGAAGGCTTTCCGGTTTGAGCCATAACGGCGCCCAAGACTGTTCCAGCAACGGCGTGCGCACCGCGGCGCCTTTGACACGGCTCGCCGCGTCGCGGATTTCCTCGATCGAAACCAGGTCCATACGCCCGATTATGTCAAGGAGTTGTGAACCATGGACAGTCCTTTTTGGACAGACAGGGTGGCGCTCCTCACGTGTGGACAACGGAGGGAGCATCCCGCGCGCCTTACTCGTTAGGACTGGGTGAGGACCGACTAGCTTGCAGAACGGGATCATGACCAAGGAGACCTCCGAAAAGGCCATCGAAAAGACCGAAAAGACGGAGAAGCAGGGCAGGATCGTCCAGGTGACGGCGGCCGCGATGGCCGCGATCACCGCGGCCCTGCTGGGTTCCACGCTCGGTGTGGCGGGAACGGTGGCGGGCGCCGGGCTGGCGAGTGTGATCACCACGCTCGGTGGCGAGTTGTACCTGCGTTCGCTCCAGCGGACGAAGGACGCCGCGCTCAAGGCGGGGATGGTGCTGACCGTTCCCGGCCGCCGCAAGGTGCTCGACCCGTCGGAGCAGGAGACCGTCCGGCTCACTCCCGCGGAGGAGGAAGAGCCGTCCGGGCGGAAGTTCAAACCGCGCTGGGCGGTGATCGCCGGGGTCAGCGTGGTGGCGTTCGTGGTGGCGCTCGTCGCGATCACCGGTTTCGAGGGCGCGACCGGGAAGACCTTCGGCGGCGGAACAGGGACGACGCTGGGGAAGATCGTCGGCGGCGGGCAGGACCAGGAGCGGCAGGACAAGCACGACAGCCCACCCGCGACGTCCCCTTCGGAGACTCAGGGCAACCGACCCGAGACGCCGCCGTCGACCACGCCGACCCCCACGACGACACCGACGGCGCCCACGACCACGCAGGCGCCTCCGACGACGCCGTCCACGACGCCTTCGACCTCTCAGGCGCCCTCGACGACCCCGTCGGCCCCGGCCTCCGGCACCCCCGCGCCCTGATCCCTCACGAGGACCTGGTGCGACGTTTCACCGGCGCGTGATCGAGTGGACGGCGCGTGTGATCAGACGGACGACACGCGTGACTGGAGGGACGACACGCTCGCGGCCGGGCTCCTGCCGAGTGTCGTCCGTCTGGACACACGTGTCGTCCGTCTGATCACGTGTGCCGTCCCTCCAGTCACACGAAACCGCCCCCGTGGTCGGCTTCACCAGTTCTCGCCACTCACGAGATGAGGGACCCGCGAAGCGTGCGAGCGGCCGCTTCGGGGTCCTCGGCCTCGGTGATCGCCCGGACGACGACGATCCGCGACGCCCCCGCGTCCAGCACCTCGGGCAGCCGTTCGGTGTCGATGCCGCCGATCGCGAACCACGGCCGCGACGTCCCGAAGGCCGCGGTGGAGCGCACCAGGTCGAGCCCGGGAGCGGGCCGCCCTGGCTTCGTCGGCGTCGGCCAGCACGGACCGGTGCAGAAGTAGTCCACGCCGGGTTCCTCGGCGGCCGCCTTGGCCTGTTCGGCCGAATGGGTGGACCGGCCGATCACCACGTCGTCCCCGAGCACACGACGCGCCAGCGGGACCGGGATGTCGTCCTGTCCCAGGTGCAGCACGTGCGCGCCGGCGGCGAGCGCGACGTCCGCGCGGTCGTTCACCGCCAGCAGTTTGCCGTGCTTCTCGCACGCCTCCGCCAGCACTTCCAGCGCGGCGATCTCTTGTTTCGCCTCGATCGTCTTGTCCCTCAGCTGGATGATGTCGACCCCGCCGGACAGCGCCGCGTCGGCGAATTCGGCGAGATCGCCGCGACCGGACCGGGCGTCGGTGCAGAGGTACAGGCGGGCGTCCGCGAGGGCGGCGCGGATCTGAGGACCAGACAGGGTGGGCATGGCGGCGACGGTACCCGCGCGCTACGGTGGGGTGGTCCGCACGGGAGCCCGAGGACGGGCTGAGAGGGAGCCGAAACCGCTCCGACCGTGGAACCTGATCCGGGTCATGCCGGCGCAGGGAGCGTGATCGTCATGAGAGAACTTTCGGTTGTCGGCGGCGGGGTCATCGGCCTCTCGGTCGCTTGGCGCGCGTCCGCGCGCGGGCATCGCGTCACCGTCTACGACCCCGAGCCCGGTCGCGGCGCGTCGTGGCTCGCGGGCGGCATGCTCGCGCCGGTCACCGAGGCCTGGCCCGGCGAGGAGGACGTCCTCACCCTCGGCGAGGCGTCGCTGCGGCGCTGGCCGGATTTCGCCCGTGACCTGGCCGAAGAGGGCGTCGACCCGGGCCTTTCACCACACGGCACGCTCGTCGTCGCGCTGGACAGCGCCGACGCGGGCAACCTCGAAATGCTCGCCGCGTACCTCACCGAACTCGGTCGCGAGGTCGAGCAGCTGACCGGCCGCGAAGCTCGCCGTGCCGAACCCGGCCTCGCCGGATCCGTCCGAAGTGGACTCCTGGTTCCCGGCGATCTGGCCGTGGACAACAGAAGACTGCTGCGCGCGCTCGAACACGCCTGCGGAAGACGCGGTGTCGAATTCCGTCGCGAGACCGTCACGGACCTCAAAGGACTGGGCGACGTCGTCCTCGCCGCCGGGGCCTGGACCGGACGCCTGCACCCCGCGCTCGCGGACGCCGTCCGCCCGTTGAAGGGCGAGATCCTCCGCCTGCGGCCGCACCGGGGTTGCCTGCCGTCGCCGACGAGGACCGTCCGCGCGATGGTCGAAGGCCGCCCGATCTATCTCGTCCCGCGTGACGACGGCGGCCTCGTGCTCGGCGCGACCCAGTACGAGGCCGGCTTCGACGAGACCGTCACCGTCCGAGGCGTGCGTGAGCTGCTCGAAGGCGCGGAGCGCGTCTTTCCGGGCATCACCGAATACGAGCTCGTCGAGACCGCCGCCGGGCTTCGCGCGGCGAGTGTCGACACGATGCCCTTCATAGGTGAGCTGGGCGAAGGCGTCTTCGCCGCAACGGGTCACCATCGCAACGGTCTCCTGATGGCCCCGGTCACCGCGGACGCCGCGGTCGCCTGGCTGGACGGCGGGCCGTTGCCGGACGAGGTCGCGGCGGCCGCGCCGTCGCGGCGCAGCGAGGAGCGGGTGTGATGGAGATCCAGGTCAACGGCCAGTGGCGCGAGTTCCCCGACGGGACCACCGTCGAGGGCGTGCTCGAAGCGCTAGGCACGGCGACGAAGGGCGTCGCGGTCGCGGTGGACGGCGTCGTCGTCCGGCGCGGCGAATGGCCGGAAGCCGTGGTGCGCAAGGGCGCCAGCGTCGACATCCTCACCGCGGTCCAAGGAGGCTGAAAATGGACGGAGACCACCTCGTCATCGGCGAGCACAAGCTCTCGTCGCGCTTGATCATCGGCACCGGCGGCGCGGCGAACCTCGCCGTGGTGGAACGCGCGCTCGTGGCCTCGGGCACGGAACTGACCACCGTCGCGATGCGGAAGGCGGACGCCGAAGGCGGCTCCGGCGTGCTCGAACTGCTCCGGCGGCTGGGCATCCGGCTGCTGCCCAACACCGCCGGCTGCCGGACGGCCGCGGAAGCCGTCCTCACCGCCCGCCTCGCCCGCGAAGCGCTCGAAACCGACCTCGTCAAACTGGAGGTCCACGCGGACGACCGCACGCTGCTGCCGGATCCGTTCGAGACCCTCGAAGCGGCCGAACAGCTCACCGCGGACGGTTTCACCGTGCTCGCCTACACCAACGACGACCCGGTGCTGGCGCTGCGGCTGGAGGAGGCGGGCTGCGCGGCCGTGATGCCGCTCGGCGCGCCCATCGGCACCGGTCTCGGCATCCGGAACCCGCACAACATCGAGCTGATCGTGTCGCGCGCCGGGGTCCCGGTGATCCTCGACGCCGGGATCGGCACGGCTTCCGACGCGACGCTGGCGATGGAGCTCGGCTGCGACGCCGTCCTGCTTTCGACGGCCGTGACCAGGGCAGCGGACCCGGAGCGGATGGCGTCGGCGATGCGCGCCGCCGTCACCGCCGGCCGGCTGGCGGCCGGTGCGGGCCGGATCCCGCAGCGGTTCTGGGCACACGCTTCGAGCCCGCCTCGATAACCCTTTTGTACGGTTCACGGCCTTCACAGCGAGTACGCCCTGAGAGCCCGTATGGTTGACGGCACTCTCCGGCGGCGCACCCGCCACCGTGTACCCAGAGGAGCCAGTGGTGACCACGTCAGCGGTCCAGGACGTTTCGGGCAGGTTGTTCCTGGCGGTGGGCCGATTGTCGAGGTCATTGCGCCAGGCGGGCGTGCCCGGGCCAGGCCACGGCGCGATCTCCGCGCTCGCGACGCTCGTGAACTACGGACAGCTCCGTCTGGGTGACCTCGCGGCGAAGGAAGGCGTCGCCGCGGCCACCATGTCGAGGATCGTCGCTTCACTGGTCGAAGCGGGCTACGTCAGCCGTGAATCGGACCCGATCGACAGGCGCGCCTGGCTCGCGAAGGCCACCGAAGAGGGCGAGAGGCTGGTTTCCGGTGTCCGGTCGACGCGCGTCCGCGAACTGGGGACGCGCCTCGACAGGCTGACCCCGGAGCACCAGGCGGCGCTCGCGGCGGCCTTGCCCGCTCTCGAAGCTCTCATCGCGGACGAAGAGCGCTGACTTCGGCACGAAGGGCGCGGAGCTCGTCGAGGATCTCCTTGTTCGCCTGAGCCTGGGTTTCGGCTTGCTTCGCCTCCTCCTCACGGATGTCCTGGCGAAGCTCGTCCTCCATCCCGCTGACCACGACGGCGATGAAGAGGTTCAGCACCGCGAAGCTGGATACGAGGATGTAGACCACGAAGAACACCCAGGCCATGGGTGCTTCCTTCATGATCTCCTTGGCGATGTCCGGCCACGCCTCGCCGGTCATCACCTGGAACAGCGTGAACAGCGAAGTGCCGAGATCCCCGAAGTTCTCCGGCGAGATCGCGCCGAAGAGCTTCGTCGCCATCACGCCCGCCACGAAGATGATCAGCGCGAGGAGCGCGGCGATCGACGCCATCCCGGGGATCGACGCGAGCAGGCCGGTGACGACCTTCCGCATCGACGGCACCACCGAGATCAGCCGCAGCACCCGCAGGACCCGCAACGCCCGCAGCACCGCGAACGGGCCGGTCGTGGGGATCACCGCGATGCCGACCACGAGCAGGTCGAAGATGTTCCACGGGTCGCGGAAGAACTTCGCGCGGTAGGCGTAGAACTTCGCGGCGAGTTCGAGCACGAAGATCGTGAGCGCGATGTAGTCGACCGTGTGCAACAGCGGCCCGTACTCCGCGAGCATTCTCGTCGAGGTCTCCAAACCGAGTGTGACGGCGTTGAAGACGATCACCGCGATGATGAAGTTCTGGAATGCGCGGGCCTCGACGATTCTGGCCACCCGCTCGCGTCCGGACACGGCACAGATCGTAACCGGACGCGTTCTCAGTGCTCCGGCGCAAGCCGCCAAAACGCCGAAACCGGGCCGACCTTCGCGCCCATGGGATAGGCGTTTTCGACCGCGTGTGAGACGAACCACTTGCCGTAGCGGGCCGCTTCCACGACGGACATCCCCTTCGCGAGACCGGCCGTCAACGCCGACGCCATGGTGTCCCCGGCGCCGTGCGTGTGCTGCGTCGCGTACCGCTCGCCCGGCAGCTCGACGAACGTGGAGCCGTCGAAGAGCACGTCGACGCATTCCGGGTCGGAGACGAGGTGGCCGCTCTTCACGAGCACGTACTTCGGGCCGAGCCGGTGCAGGACGACGGCGGCCTGGTGCATCTGTTCGCGGGTGGTCACCGTCATGCCGGTCAGCAGGCGGACCTCGTCGAGGTTCGGGGTGAGGACGGTCGCGCGCGGCAGGAGTTCGTCGCGCAGCGCCACCAGCCCGGCTTCGTCGAACAGCGGATGTCCGTGCATCGACGCCGCGACCGGGTCGACCACGAACGGCACCTTGGCGTCGCGGCCGATCTCGGCCTTGTCGCAGGCCGCGGCGACGGCGTGGATGATCTCGGCCGAGGCCAGCATGCCGGTCTTGGCCGCGTTGACGCCCATGTCGGCGGCGACGGCCTCGATCTGCCCGGCGACGATATGCGCCGGGATGTCGGTGCGGTCGTGCACACCGAGGGTGTTCTGGACGGTCACGGCGGTCACCGCGACCAGGCCGTGCACGCCACAGGTGAGGAACGTGCGCAGGTCGGCCTGGAGGCCGGCGGCGCCACCGGAGTCGGAGCCTGCGATGGTCAGCGCCGACGGCGGGCTCGGGTTCTCGCTCATGAGTTCATTTTCCCGACTGGTCCTTTTGGTTCAACAGGGGTTCGGCCGCACCCGATCACGGTGGCACAGTGTGTGAGCCATTGCACTTCCCGCGTGCGAAAGGGCTCGGATGAAACTCCTCCCCGCGGTATCCCTCGCCGGCGTGATCGTGGCGGCCTCGCTGTCCGGAACGGTCGCGAACGCCGACACCGCCAAGGTCTCCCACGTGACCACGATCGGCGTCCACAACACCTACGAGACCGGTGCCTACGACTACCTGGCGCGTTCACTGGACGCCGGCACCTCGCTGATCGAACTCGACGTCTGGCCGAACATCATCACTCGCGAGTGGAAAGTGAGTCACTCGAACCCTTTGGGGAACAACAACAATTGCGTCGCGGCGAGTTCGCCGTCGCAGTTGTACTCCGGTGGGCGGAACAAGAATCTCGAACACTGCCTCGACGACATCCGCGTCTGGCTGGGCGCGCATCCGGACAGCAAACCGGTGACGCTCAAACTGGAGATGAAGACCGGGTTCGCGGACAACCGCGGCCTCGGCCCGGACGAACTCGACGCGTCCGTCCGGGCGCACCTCGGCAGCGCGGTCTTCCGGCCGGCGGACCTGCTCGGTGGGTACGCGACGCTCGACGAGGCGGCCAAAGCGGACAACTGGCCGTCGCTGGACGCGCTGCGCGGCAAGGTGATCATCGAGGTGATCCCCGGCACGGTCGAAGAGGGCAATCCGACGGACACGCTCAAGACCGACGTCGAGTACGCGCGATATCTGCGGTCGCTCAAGGACTCCGGCCGCGTCGGCGAGGCGCAGATCTTCCCGGCGGTGCACGGCGCGGCGCCCGGCGACCCGCGGACGAAATACGCCGACACCGGGCTGCGGCCGTGGTTCGTCGTCTTCGACGGCGACGCGAACGCGTTCCTGACACAGACCGGGCCCGGCTGGTACGACGACAACCACTACTACGTGGTGATGACCGACGCGCACAACGTCGCGCCGGCCATCGACTCACGCGCGCCCTCCGTGGAGCAGGCGAACGCGCGGGCGGCGCTGCTGGCGAAGAACCACGCTTCGGTGCTGACCTCGGACTGGACGGGGCTGACCACCGTGCTGCCGCAGGTACTTCCGCGCGGTTAGGTCCGGTAAGTGTCATGAGGGGTCCCCATGGGACGAAAACCGTCCTATGGGGACCCCTCATGACACCCCGCCGCCACCCTCAGACGGTCAGGACGAGCTTCCCGGTGACACGCCCGCCTTCGCCGACTTCGTGCGCCTTGGCGACCTCCGCCAGCGGAAACGTCTGCTCGACGTGGACTCGCAGTTCGCCCTTTTCGATCAGCTCGGTCAGCGCCAGCAGGCCGAGCTGATCGGGTTCGGCGAGCATCCCCGACGTCCGCACGCCGAGCTTTCCGGCCTTGGCGGCGACGGCCTCGCTCACGCCACCGGGGACCGCGATGAGCAGGCCGCCCGGCTTCACCGCGTCCAGCCAGCGCAGGTCGCTTTCCGCGCCGACCAGCCCGAACACGACGTCCACATCGGACGCCGTCGCGGTCTCGTCGCGGTAGTCGATCGGCTCGTCGACGCCGAGATCGCGGAGGAAGCCGTGCTTCCCGGCGCTCGCCGTGCCGAGGACGTACGCGCCACGCGCCTTCGCCACCTGGACGGCGAGGTGCCCGACACCGCCCGCGGCCGCGTCGATCAGCACGCGCTGTCCTGGCTGGAGGCCGGCGATGTCCACCAGGCCCTGCCATGCGGTGAGCCCGGCGAGTGGCAGCCCGGCGGCCTGCTCGTGGCTCAGCCCGGCGGGTTTGGGCACGAACTGGCGGGCGGGCGCGGTCACGTATTCGCCGTAACCACCGGCCTGCCGGGGGAACCACGGGAAGCCGAGGACCTCGTCGCCGACGGCGAAGCGCGTCGTGCCGACGCCGAGTTCCTCCACGACTCCGGACACGTCCCAGCCGAGGACGAAGGGCGGCTCGCCCAGGAACACGCCGTAGGCCCGTGTCTTCCAGTCGACCGGGTTGATCCCGGCGGCGCGCACCCGCACGAGCACCTCCGTCGGTCCAGGGGCCGGACGGTCGGTCTCGGTCACCTCCAGCACTTCAGGGCCACCAAGCCGCTGCTGGGTCACGACGCGCATCGAAAGCTCCTCCGTTGTAGGTGCTCTCCATGTTCGGCCGCTTGGTCACTTCTCGCCAGAAGGCACTTGAAGGTAAACTAGGTACCTGATGGAAACTACCTGTGAAGTGCCGGAATCGCCGTGGGACATCTATCTGCGGAACTGCCCGTGCCGCGACGTCCTCGATCTGCTCGCCAACAAGTGGACCGCGCTGGTGCTCGGCGCGCTGTCCCGGCGGCCGCACCGGTTCGGTGAACTGCGCCGCGCGGTCGGCGGGATCAGCCAGAAGATGCTGACCCAGAACCTGCGCGCCCTCGAACGCGACGGCCTGGTCACGCGCACGGTCTTCCCGACCACGCCGCCGACCGTCGAGTACGCGCTGACCGAGCGCGGTTCGAGCGCGAGCAAACTGCTCATGGCGGTCAGCGAATGGTCGGTCGCCAACTTCGACGGCATCCTCGAATCCCGCAAGGGCTACGACTCGCGGGTGATGGAGCCCGTCGGCTGACGCATTTGGTCCTCTGAATGCGATCGTTGCTCACGCAAGGACCGCATTCAGAGGACGAAATGCGTCACTTCAGGCGCCAGAAAGGCGAAACCGGCCCCACCCCGGCCCCCAGCGGATACGACTCCGCCACGCACCGCTCGATGAACCGTTTCCCGTCGGCGACCGCCGTCGGCACGTCGGCCCCCTTCGCCAGCGAAGACGTGATCGCCGAAGCCATCGTGTCCCCACCGCCATGCGTGTTCCGCGTGTCGAACCGCGGCCCGCTCAGCTCGACCCAGGAAGTGCCGTCGGACAACAGATCCACGCAGTCCTGGGCCGTGTCGAGATGACCGCCCTTCACCAGCACCCACTCCGAACCGAACTCCAGCAGCGCTTCCGCCGCCTCCCGCTGCGACGCCGGACCGGTCACGTGAACGCCGGTCAACAGCCGCACCTCGTCGAGGTTCGGCGTGATCAGTGTGGCGCGGGGGAACAACTCGGTGCGGATAGCCTCCAGTGCCTCCTCGCGCAGCAACGCGTGCCCCGTCATCGAAGCGGCGACGGGGTCCACGACGAACGGCGTCCCCAGCGAGCGTCCGATGTGGACTTCGTCGAGCGTCTTCGCGACGGCGTTGATGATCTCGGCCGTCGCGAGCATCCCGGTCTTCGCCGCGTCGACGCCCATGTCCGTCGCGACGGCCTTGATCTGGCCGGTGACGACGTCGACCGGGATCTCGCTGAAACCCTGCACGCCCAGCGAGTTCTGCACGGTGACCGCGGTGAGCGCGACCATCCCGTGCACCCCGTTGGCGAAGAACGTCCGCAGATCGGCCTGGATGCCCGCACCACCACCGGAATCCGATCCGGCGATGGTGAGGGCGGTCCGGGGGGTGTCCGTCACTGATTGACCACCGGCAGGTAGACCTTGTTGCCCTGCTCGGCGAACTCGGTCGACTTCTCCGACATGCCTGCCTCGATCGCCTCCACAGTGGACAGTCCGTGTTCCTCGGCGTACTTGCGGACGTCCTGGGTGATGCGCATCGAGCAGAACTTCGGCCCGCACATCGAGCAGAAGTGCGCCGTCTTCGCCGGTTCCGCGGGCAGGGTCTCGTCGTGGTACGCGCGGGCGGTGTCCGGGTCCAGCGACAGGTTGAACTGGTCGTTCCAACGGAATTCGAAGCGCGCCTTGGAAAGCTCGTCGTCCCACTCCTGCGCGTACTGGTGCCCCTTGGCGAGGTCTGCGGCGTGCGCGGCGATCTTGTACGTGATGACGCCGGTCTTGACGTCGTCACGGTTCGGCAGGCCGAGGTGCTCCTTCGGCGTGACGTAGCAGAGCATCGCCGTGCCGTACCAGCCGATCTGCGCCGCGCCGATGGCCGAGGTGATGTGGTCGTACGCCGGCGCGATGTCGGTCGCGAGCGGGCCGAGGGTGTAGAACGGCGCCTCGCCGGTCAGCTTCTCCTCGAGTTCGACGTTCTCCTTGATCTTGTGCATCGGCACGTGGCCGGGGCCCTCGATCATCACCTGGACGTCGTGCTCGCGGGCGATGTGCGTGAGCTCGCCGAGGGTTTCCAGTTCGGCGAACTGCGCGCGGTCGTTCGCGTCGGCGATCGAGCCCGGACGCAGGCCGTCACCGAGGGAGAACGTGACGTCGTACTCGCGCAGGATCTCGCAGAGTTCCGCGAAATTGGTGTACAGGAACGATTCCTTGTGATGCGCGAGACACCACGCCGCCATGATCGAGCCGCCGCGCGAGACGATGCCGGTGACCCGGCGCGCGGTCAGCGGGATGTAGCGCAACAGCACCCCGGCGTGCACGGTGACGTAATCGACACCCTGCTCGCACTGCTCGATGATGGTGTCGCGGTAGACCTCCCACGAAAGCTTTTCCGGCTCCCCGTTGACCTTTTCCAGCGCCTGGTAGATCGGCACGGTGCCGACCGGGACCGGAGAGTTGCGGACGATCCACTCGCGCGTCTCGTGGATCCGCTTGCCGGTGGAGAGGTCCATGATCGTGTCGGCGCCCCAGCGGGTGGCCCACACCATCTTGTCGACCTCCTCCTCCACGGAGGACCAGACGGCCGAGTTGCCCATGTTGGCGTTGATCTTCACCAGGAAGTTCTTGCCGATGATCATCGGCTCGGTCTCCGGGTGCTTGCGGTTGGCGGGGATCACCGCGCGACCGCGCGCGACCTCGTCCCGCACGAATTCCGGCGAGCAGCGCTCGCGTGCCGCGACGTACTCCATCTCGCGGGTGATGACGCCCTGTTTCGCCCAGCCCAGCTGGGTGTTGTGCTCACGACCGTCGGCCCAGCCGGCGCGCAGCCGATGCAGTCCACTGTGGACATCGATCTGCGCGTCGTCGTCGGTGTACGGGCCGGAAGTGTCGTAAACGTCGAAATGCTCGCCGTTCGAAAGATCGATCCGCCTGGCGGGGACCCGGAGACCGGATTCCGTCTGGTGGTAGACCTTCCGCGAACCGGTGATCGGTCCGGTGGTGACGGTCGGCGTGATGGCAGACTCGTTCTCAAGAGTCGTCAACGACGTTCACTCCCTACGCCGGCATTACCCGGTCAGGTTCATGCGGTCGGCGGCACCGGGTCTTCTAGAAAGACTCCAGCCGCCCTCTCAGCCCGCCATGGCGCGAGCTCCCGCGGTTGTTTGGTTGTGCCTCGACCATGCCACGCCGGGGCCGGATCAATCAACCCGCCCTCGGGTGGGGACTTGTCGACAGCGTTGACGGTTCACCGGTTCGGGTCCTGTGCGCGCGGGGGATTCACGACAGAATCCCGGAGGTTCTGCACCGTTACAGAAGTCTGGGGTGGGATATGCGCAGATTCATGCTCCCGGCGTTGGCGGGCGTGCTGATCGCGGGGCTGATCCCGGCGGTGGCCGCCGCAGAGGATGGCGAGGCGCCCGGTGCGCCCGGCGCCCATCCGAGCTGGCTCCCGGCGGACAAAACCGGCTTCGGCACCGCCCGGGAACGGGCCAGCAACGTCTGGTTCACCCTCCAGGGCGGCCGGATGTCCGAGGTCTACTACCCGGATCTGTCGACTCCGAGCGTCCGGGCGCTCGACCTCGTCGTCACCGACGGGAAGAGCTTCGCCGCCGTCGACTCCTCGGCGAAGAACCAGCAGGTGCGCCGCACCGGCGGCCTCACCTACGAACAGACGATCACCGACGACCAGCGTCGCTGGAAGCTCCGGAAGACCTACGTCACCGACCCGGCTCGCACGAGCGTGCTGATCGACGTCGACTTCGTTTCGCTGACCGGCCGCCCGTACCAGGTGTTCGCGGTCGCGGATCCCGATCTCACCAACGAGGGTTCCGACGATTCCGCGCGCACCGACGGCACGAGCGCGGTCTCGTCCGACGCGAAGACCGCGGCCGCGCTGGCCGCGGAACCGGCCTTCTCGCGGACCTCCGTGGGGTACTCTGGTTCCTCCGACGGCATCACCCAGCTGACGAAATCCTTCGCACTCAAGAATTACGCGACCGCGGCCAAGGGCAACGTGCTGATCACCGGGCAGACCTCCGCCGACGGTCTGCGCTCGCGGGACTTCACCCTTTCGCTAGGCATGGGCGCGAAGGGCTCCGACGCGCTCACGAACGCGAAAGCCTCGCTGCGGCGCGGATTCGCCGACGCCGCCCGCGCGTACGACCGTGGCTGGAAGCAGTACCTCCGTCAGGTGAAGGACGCGCCGTCGTCGCTCAAGACCAAGCAGGAGCGCGACCTCTATCAGGCGTCCGTGCTCATGCTCGCGGCGAGCGAGGACAAGCTCCACCAGGGGGCGCTCATCGCGTCGCCGAGCATGCCTTGGCGGTTCGGGAACAACGACCCGGAGTGGTCGCCGTCGGGCACGTATCACCTGGTCTGGCCGCGTGACCTCTACCAGATCGCGACCGGCCTGCTCGCCGCCGGCGACCGCGACGCCGCCAACCGTTCGGTCGACTACATGTTCGGGACGCAGCAGCTGCCGGACGGGCATCTGCCGCAGAACAGCCACGTCGACGGCACGCCGTACTGGACGTCGATCCAGCTCGACGAGACGGCGCTGCCGATCGTGCTCGCGCAGCAGCTCGGCCGCACCGACGCCAAAACCTGGCAGGGTGTGCGCAAGGCGGCGGAATTCCTGTTGTCCTACAAGGCGGACAACGGGCACGTGTCGCCGTACAGCCAGCAGGAGCGCTGGGAGGAACAGGACGGCTACTCGCCCTCGACGATCGCCGCCGTGATCGCCGGGCTGGTCTGCGCGGCGGATCTCGCCAAGGCGAACGGCGCCGCCGCCGACGCGAAGCGCTACCTCGACACCGCCGACGCGTTCAAGGCGAAGCTCGCCCGGTGGACGGTGACCACGAACGGTCCGCTGTCGAAGGATCCGTACTTCGTCCGGCTGACCAAGGACGGCGACGCGAACAACGGCACGAAGTACAACCTCGGCAATTCCAGCGTGACCATGGACCAGCGGGCCGTGACCGACGCCGGTTTCCTCGAACTGGTGCGGCTGGGCATCTACCGGGCCGACGATCCGGTGATCCGCAACAGCATCGCGGTCACCGACGCCGACATCGCGTTCACCACTCCGACGGGGCAGTTCTGGCACCGCTACACGAAGGACGGGTACGGCGAGAAGGCCGACGGCTCACCCTGGGACTACACGTTCCCGGCCGAAAGCCGAACCACTTTCGGGCGACTGTGGCCGCTGCTCGCGGGTGAACGCGGCGAGTACGACCTCGCCGCCGGTGACCGGGGTACGGCCGCGAAGCGCCTTCGCGACTTGGGGCGCGTCAGCAGCTCCGGGGACACGATGCCGGAGCAGGTCTGGGACGAGAACGCGCCTTCGGGGCAGACGGGCTTCCCGGCGGGCACCCCGACGGCGTCCGCGACGCCGCTGGCGTGGACGCACGCCCAGTACCTGCGGCTGGCCTGGTCGGTGCAGGCCGGGAAGGTGATCGAACAGCCTCGGGTCGTGCGTTGTCACTTCCTGGGCTGCTGAGCTCCGCCCGCTACTGCAATGAAGGGGCCTTTCATAGCAAATTTTGCTATGAAAGGCCCCTTCATTGCACGCGGGGAGGTGCGAGAGGGTCAGTCGTCGGCGGGCTCGGGCTGCGCCTCCGGCAGCCAAGAGTTGCCCGGAACGCCCCACTTGTTCGCCTTGAGCATCTTCTTGGCCGCGCGCGCGTGCCGCCCGACCAGCCGGTCGAGGTAGATGAAGCCGTCCAGGTGATCGGTCTCGTGCTGGAGGCAGCGCGCGAGGTACCCGGTGCCTTCGACCTCGATCGGGTTGCCGTCGACGTCGAAGCCGGTGACCTTCGCCCACGAAGCGCGTCCGGTCGGGTACGACTCGCCGGGAGCCGACAGGCAGCCTTCCCAGTCGTCGTCCGGATCCGGCATCGTCTCCGGGATCTCCGAGGTCTCGAGCTTCGGGTTCACCACGACACCCTTGTGGCGCGTGCCCTCGTCGTCGGGGCAGTCGTAGACGAACACGCGCTGGTCGAGGCCGATCTGGTTGGCCGCGAGGCCGACCCCTTCGGCGGCGTACATGGTCTCGAACATGTCGTCGACGAGGGTGCGCAGCTTGGCGTCGAACTCGGTGATCTCCCGAGTCGGGTTGTGCAGCACGGGCTCGCCGGCGATCACGATGGGATGGACGGTCACGGGCGCAGTTTAGTCGGACCCTTCTGGTACACCCTTACCCATGACGCGCCGACGCCGATACCGAGGCCGGGCGCGGCATCCGTGGTCTAATGGCGCCGCGGAATGACAAGCCTGTGGTTTCACGCCGCCGAGCACTGACCTGATTGCGAGGAGTCGGATGGACGCCGCGGAGTCGATGGCCGAGCCCGACCAGCCGTCCCCGTCGGAGACCGTGAACGGCCTCAGCGAGCGCGAGCTCGACATGCTCGCGTTCGAACGTCAGTGGTGGAAATACGCCGGCGCGAAAGAACAGGCCATCCGCGAACGCTTCTCGATGTCGTCGACACGCTACTACCAATTGCTGAACCGGCTGCTCGAGAAGACCGAAGCCATGCAGGCCGACCCGATGCTGGTGAAGCGCCTGCGAAAGACGCGAGCGGCCCGGCAGCGCAATCGCGCGGCCCGGCGACTGGGGATCGATCTCTCATGAGTCTGTTTTCGGGTCTGTCCCGGCCGATGAAGGCCGCCGGACTGGCCTTGGTCGGTGTCGCCGTGATCGCCGCCGTGATCGGCGGGATCACCCTGACCAGCGGTGGCGGTGACTCGGACACCGCCACACCGCCCGGCACGACGCCCACGACGTCGGACGGCGCGACCCCGCCTTCGTCCGAGCCGCAGGGCACGCCTCCGGCCAGCTCACCGCCCGCCTCGTCGGCGCCGCCGTCGAGCGCGCCCGCGAGCTCCGCGCCCCCGGCGAGCCAGCCTGGGCAGACCGGCAAGCCCGGCCCGGGTCAGCCGGGGGGCGATCAGCAGGCGGCGCACAAGTGGGTGACTGTGCGTGTCTACAACAACAGCCTGATCCAGGGCCTCGCCGAGCGGGCCGCGAACGATTTCCGCGCCTCCGGCTGGAACGTCACCGAGGTCGGCCCCCACCAGGGCAAGCTCCCGAAGTCCGCGGCCTACTACCGGCCGGGCACCGACGAGGAGGCCGCGGCGAAGGCGCTGGCGCTGGAGTTCGGCATCGAAGCCCAGCCGAGGTTCGAGGGCATTCAAAACGCCGCCGCCGGCGTGATCGTGATCCTCACCAAGGACTACGACGAAAACGACAAGAGCGGCGGCTCCTAGCAGCAGTACATGAAGGCCCCCTTCCTTGCGCCAGGCGCAAGGA
>NZ_JBHXJK010000129.1:0-23484 GCF_042723255.1 Amycolatopsis thailandensis | reverse complement strand
CGCCCACTACCGACCATCCCCGTATTCTTGCGGCCCCCCCTTGGTACAAAAATGCCCCTCGGGGCACCCCTCATGACACGCGCCGGGCGCGAAAACCGCTACTGCCGGTAACCCTCCACCTCGGAGATCGGCCGCGTCGTGGCCCCATCGGGGTCTTCGTCGAACTCGACGCGCGCCCGCCGCTGCCGCAGCAGGTCCCAGCACTGGTCCAGTTGCTGCTCCACACTCGCGAGCCGGGACCTGTCGTCCGAGCTGAGCCCGGAACCGATCGCCCGCGCACGGAGCTCGTGCTCCACGCTGACCAGCTCGTCGATCCGGCTGAGGATGTCCCCGTCGGCCATACGCACCTCCTGCGAAACCTGGGTTACTCCATCCGAGACGCTACGCGCATTCCCGGGAATGCGCGTAGCGCCCGATCCGTTACCCAGGGCATGAGCACTGTGGAGCTGACGGCCGCGAACTTCGATCAGGTCGTGTCCGAGAACGACTTCGTGATCATCGACTTCTGGGCGGGCTGGTGCGTGCCGTGCCGCCAGTTCGCGCCGACCTACGAAAAGGTGTCGGGCAACCACGACGACATCGTTTTCGCCAGCGTCGACACCGAGGCCGAGCAGCAGCTGGCCGCAGCCTTCGACGTGCGCTCGATCCCCACGCTCGCGGTGATCCGCGACAAGACGGTCATCTACGCGCAGCCGGGCGCGCTCCCGGAGAAGACGCTCGAAGACCTCATCCAGCAGGCGCGCGACATCGACATGGACAAGCTCAAGGAAGAAGCGCAGGAAGCCTGACACAGGGGAAGAAGAAGGGGCCCTTCCCGGCGGGTTTCGCCGGGAAGGGCCCCTTTGTACTTCAGCGGAACTTTGCCACCGGGGACCGGGTCAGCCCCGGGTGGCGAGTCCGCGCAGGAAGAACGCCAGGTTCGCCGGGCGTTCCGCCAGCCTGCGCATGAAATAGCCGTACCATTCGTCGCCGTAGGGGACGTAGACGCGCATCGTCTTCCCGTCACCCGCGATCCGGCGCTGCTCTTCGGGACGGATCCCGTACAGCATCTGGAATTCGTGGTCGTCCGCCTTGCGGCCCGCGTCCGACGCGAGCTTCTCGGCGATCGCGATCATCCGGGGGTCGTGCGAGGCGACCATCGGATAACCCTTGCCCCGCATGAGGATCTTCAAGCAGCGCACGTAGGACTTGTCCACTTCGGACTTTTCCTGGAACGCGACCTCTTCGGGTTCGGCGTACGCGCCCTTGCACAGCCGCACGCGGGAACCCTCGGCCGCCAGTTCGCGGCAGTCCTGCTCGGTGCGCCGCAGGTAGGCCTGCAGCACCGCGCCGACCCACGGGTACTCGGTGCGCAGTTCCCGCAGGATGCCCAGCGTCGAGTCGGTGGTGGTGTGGTCCTCCATGTCGAGGGTCACCGTGGCGCCGACCGCTTCGGCCGCCGCGCAGATCTTGCGGGCGTTCTCCAGCGCGACCTTCTCGCCCTCGGCGGGCAGGAACTGGCCGACCGCGGACAGCTTCACCGAGACGTCCGCGCCGAACGCGAGGCCGTCGGCCGCCAGCGCGGACAGCAGTTCCTCGTAGGCGCGGACGGTCGTCGCGGCCTGCTCGGCGTCGGTGGTGTCCTCGCCGAGGTGGTCGAGGGTGACCCGGAGGCCGTCGTCGGCCAGCTCGCGGACCACCCGGGCGGCGTCGGGCGTCTTCGAACCGGCGACGAACCGGCTCACCACCGATCGGGTGGCGGGGACGACCTCGACCAGCTTGCGCATCCGCCGGGATCGGGCGGCGGCGAGCAACGGGGCACGCAACATCACGAACTCCTGGTTCTCAGCCCTGGTGGGGGTAACGGACGCTGGTGGGCGGAACGAACGTCTCCTTGACCGAGCGCGTGCTCGTCCAGCGGAGCAGGTTGAACACCGAGCCGGCCTTGTCGTTGGTGCCGGACGCGCGACCGCCGCCGAAGGGCTGCTGGCCGACGACCGCGCCGGTCGGCTTGTCGTTGACGTAGAAGTTTCCGGCGGCGAAGCGCAGCGCCTCGGACGCCTTCGCGACGGCCGTGCGGTCGTTCGCGATGACCGCGCCGGTGAGCGCGTAGTCGGCGGTCTCGTCGATCAGCTTGAGCACGTTGTCGAAGCTCTCGTCGGTGCTGTCGTCGTAGACGTGCAGCGCGAGGATCGGGCCGAAGTACTCGGTGCGGAAGATCTCGTGCTCCGGGTTGTCCGACACCAGGATCGTCGGGCGCACGAAGTAGCCGACGCTGTCGTCCGCGGTACCACCGGCGATGACGTCGATCTCGGCGTCCTCGGCGGCACTGGCCAGCACGGCGGCGTGCTTGTCGAAGGCGCGGCGGTCGATCACGGCGCCACCGAAGTTGCTCAGGTCGTTGACGTCGCCGTAGGTGATGGCCTCGGTCTCGGAAACGAGCTTGTCCTTCAGGCTCGCCCAGAGCGAACGCGGGACATAGGCACGGGACGCGGCCGAGCACTTCTGGCCCTGGTACTCGAACGCGCCGCGGATCAGCGCGGTGCGCAGGATGTCGACGTCGGCCGAGGAGTGCGCGAGGACGAAGTCCTTGCCGCCGGTCTCGCCGACCAGGCGCGGGTACGTGCGGTAGCCGGAGATGTTGGCGCCGACGGTGGCCCACAGGTGCTGGAAGGTCGCGGTCGACCCGGTGAAGTGGATCCCGGCCAGGTCGCGGTGGGTCAGGGCGACCTCGGAGACGGCCTTGCCGTCACCCGGCAGCAGGTTGATCACGCCCGGCGGCATACCGGCCTCTTCGAGCAGGCGCATCAGCAGGTGCGCGGCGTAGCTCTGCGTCGGCGACGGCTTCCACAGCACGACGTTGCCCATGAGCGCGGGCGCGGTCGGCAGGTTGCCGGAGATCGCGGTGAAGTTGAACGGGGTGATGGCGTACACGAAGCCCTCGAGCGGGCGGTGCTCCATCCGGTTCCAGATCCCGGGCGAGCTGACCGGCTGCTCGGCGAGGATCTGACGGCCGAAGGCGACGTTGAAGCGCCAGAAGTCGATCAGCTCGCAGGCGGAGTCGATCTCGGCCTGGAACGCGGTCTTCGACTGGCCGAGCATGGTGGCGGCGTTCAGCTTGGCGCGCCACGGGCCGGCCAGCAGGTCGGCGGCGCGCAGGATGATCGCGGCGCGGTCGTCGTAGGACAGCGCGCGCCAGCCGGGAGCGGCGGCCTTGGCGGCGGCGATCGCGTCGTGGGTGTCCTGCGCGGTCGCGCTGTGGATGACACCCAGCACGGCCTTGTGGTTGTGCGGCTGGACGACCTCGATCTTCTCGCCGCCGCCCTTGCGCTGCTCACCACCGATCGTCGCGGTGATGTCGATGGGGTCGGCGTCACCCAGCAACTTGAGCGCGCCCTCGAGTTCAGCGCGCTCGGCGCTGCCCGGTGCGTAGTTCAGCACCGGCTCGTTCTTCGGGGCGGGGGTCTGGGTCACGGCGTCCACTGACTGCTCCTGACTTCACGTCGCCGGGTAGAGGTCTCATCCCGAACGGTAGACCCGACGACAGCCCTGCGGCTTGTCCGACTGGCTAGAATCAGGGTGACCATCTTGTCCGATCGGCTTAATTCGGTGATGACCTGACTACTGATTCGACCACCGGCGCGTCGTTGCGGCATGTTCTGGCCACGCTCGGGGAACCGCTGGTCAGAGTGCTCGCGGCGCCCGGTGGACTGGGCGTCGAGGTGGCGGACGTCGTCATCCACGATCCGGAGGATCCGCCGGACGCCCATCCGGGGGACCTCGTCCTGGTGATCGGGGCCCGCGGACGGTCGGCGGCCGGGGCGATCCGGGCCGCCGGGCGCTCCGGCGCGGCCGCCGTCGCGATCAAGAGCGGCTCGTCCGTCGTGAACGTCGCGACGGACTCCGGCATCGCACTGATCGAGGTCGGCCACGAGGCCCGCTGGGAGCAGGTCGAGGCGCTGGCCAGGGGCGTCGTCGACGCGGCGCGCGCGGGAGGCGAGGCGGACAGCGGTGAGGTGCTGGGCGATCTGTTCTCGCTCGCGCAGACCATCGCGACCCTCACCGGCGGCCTGGTCAGCATCGAGGACACCGCGAGCCGCGTGCTGGCCTACTCGCGGGCGGGCGACGAGGTGGACGAGCTGCGCAGGCTTTCGATCCTCGGCCGCGAAGGCCCGGAACGGTACCTCGCGATGCTCCGCGAATGGGGCGTCTACCAGCGGCTTCGCGCCGGTGAAGGCATCGTCCGCATCGACGAGCGGCCCGATCTCGGCATCCGGCGGCGGATCGCGGCCGGGATCCACGCCGGATCGCAGCCGCTGGGCACGATCTGGGTCCAGGAGGGCGCGCATCCGCTCACCGAAAGCGCGGAAGTCGCCTTGCTCGGCGCGAGCCGGGCGCTCGCGCCCCAGCTGATCCGGCACCGGACCCTGCCCAGCCCGGAACTCCGGCTACGCGAAGACCTGCTGGCGGGACTGCTGGACGGCCGTCTCGACGTCGAATCCGTCGCCGACGACATCGGCGCGGATCCCGTGAAACCGGCCATGGTGCTGGCGTTCTCGCTCCCCCGCGACCGCGCCGCGACCGACCGGCAGCTGCGGCGCGCGGAACTGGTGCACCTGATCACCGTGCACACCGCCGCGTACCGGCGCAGCGCGCTGGTGAGCGTGATCGGCGGCCGCGTCTACGCGCTGCTCCCCGACCTCCCGGAACACGCCGAGACTCGGATTCTCGCGCTGGCCAAGGAAATCGTCGGCACCGCGCAACGGCATCTCGACGTCCGGGTGCGCGCGGCGCTGGGCGGTGCCGTGCCGCGCCTGTCCGACGCGGCGGCCTCGCGGGGCGACGCCGATCGTGTGCTGGCGACGATGGCGCGCGGGCACGGGACCGCGGACGTCGCCTCACTGGCCGACGTGCGCGCCGAGGTCCTGCTCTCAGAGGTCCTCGCGTTCCTCGGTGAGCAGCCGAGGATCCGCGACCCCCGGCTGACCGACCTGGTCGCGCACGACGCCGAGCACGGCGGCATCCTCGTGCCCGCCGTGCTCGCCTACCTCGACGCGTTCGGCGATGTCCGGCGCGCGGCGCGCGAGCTGAACATCCATCCGAACACGGTGCGCTACCGGGTGCGCCGCGCCGGCGAGGTGTCCGGGATCGACCTCGACGACCCCGCTCAGCGCGTCCTCACCCAGCTTTTGTTGCGCCTCTAGAACGCATTTCGTCCTCTGGATGCGGTACTTGCGTGTGCAAGTACCGCATCCAGAGGACGAAATGCCCAGGCGTCGGTCAGGACACCGTGGCGAGACTCAAGGCCCCGGCGACCTCGGCCAGTGCCCGATAGGACTCCAGCCGCTCGGCCTGGTCGAAGGTGCTGGTGGTCACGAGAATCTCGTCGGCGCCGGTCTTGGCGACGAGATCGGCCAGCCGGTCGCCCACCTCGTCCGGGGTGCCGGCGATCTGGCCGTCGAGCGCGCGGTCCAGCCGCTCCTGATCGCGGTCCGAAAGCGGTCCGGCGAGGATCTCCTCCACCGGCGACAGCGGCGGGAAGACGCCGTGCGTTCGCGAGTAGACGGTCGACCAGGCCTCGGGGATCAGCAACCGCCGGGCCCGTTCGGCCGTTTCGGCGACCGCGATCGCCGTGGACACCACGACGTACGGCCGCGAAGCCCGCGCGGAGGGACGGAAACCGGAGCGGTAGCCCTCGATGGCTTCGAGCAGCGGCCCCTCGCCCCGGACCGGCGCGATCACCAGCGGCAGCCCCAGTTCCGCGGCCAGCCGAGCGCCGGCACCGGTGGCCAGCAGGAACGCGGGCACGCGAAGACCTTCGGCGGGGATGGCGTGCACGCCCGGATACGCGGTCTGGTCACCCGCGAGGAATCCCAGCAGCTCCCGGACCTGGTCGCCGAACCGGTCGGCGTCGTCCTTCTCGTGCCCGAGCGCTTGCCGGACCCCGCCGGTGAACCCGACGGACCGGCCCAGCCCCATGTCGATCCGGCCGGGGAAGAGGGATTCGAGGACGCCGAACTGTTCCGCGACCACCAGCGGCCGGTGGTTCGGCAGCATCACCCCGCCCGTGCCGACCCGGATCCGCTCGGTCGCCGAGGCGACGGCGGCCGCCAGCACGGTGGGTGCCGATCCGGCGACACCGGGCACGCTGTGGTGTTCGGAGACCCAGAACCGGTGGTAGCCCAGCGCTTCGATGTCCCGCGCGAAGGCGACCGTGTCCCGCAGGGCGCGGGGCGCGTCGCCGCCGCGGCGGGTCGGGGACCGGTCCAGTACCGAAAGCGTGATCACCTCCGGGTCAACGCGTCCCGACCTGGCGGGCATTCCCCGCTCAGGGACGCCAGCGCTCGCTGTAGTCCGCGTGGTCGGCGTACGGGAGAGCCAGCAGCCGCAGGGTCAGGCACCAGTTCGTCCCGGCCTCGTCGGCGGGCACGTGGCAGGTCTCGCACCAATACTCGTTGCCGTACAGGGGAAATCCCGGGACCTTCTCCGAAACCGTGGTGCGATGCGCCTGCATGAGCCGCCGGGTCGCTTCGATCTCGTTGATCATCTGATTGACCGCGTCGAGTTCGATGTCGTTCAGCGAACGGATCTTCTTTTCGATGACGACCTTGGTCTCACCACGATTGAGCGATTCGCTGATCTCGGTTTTCTTGACCGCCTGCATGATCAGCGCCTGGCGTTGCCCCACACGCGCGGCGAGAAAGGCGATCAGGTCGTCCACAGGTACTCCTTCGTCTCCCCCAGCTTAGTGTTCGGAGGGAACTGTCGCTGGCAGGAAGCTTGCCGTTACGGCAAGGTCCCGTGCGTCACACAGTCTCGTATCGGTCCGCCGCGGAGCGGTAACAGGTTTCTAGATCGACACGAAAGCGCAATCACTCCGCGAGCAAATCGATTGAAGAGACGGATGCCGAGCACGAATTGGTCACCGACGCCGCACGCGTCGTCACGAAATGCGTTCCCGCTCGTGGCCGGGCTCACCGTCGCGCTCACTTTGGGCGCGGGTGTCGGTGTGGTGGCGGCCACTCACCCGAGATCACCCGACACGGCCGCGGCCCCGGCGGCTCCCGCGACGGTGACCGTCACGGCCGAAGCCGCGCCCGCGCCGACGGTGACGGTCCCGGCGCCGCCGGTCACTTCGGGACACACCGCCGCCGCCACCCCGGCGGACCGGTTCGCCGACGGGACCTACCTGGTCGGCGCCGACATCGAAGCAGGCTCGTACCACTCTCCCGGACCGGCGCCGGACGGTAACGGGCACTGCTACTGGGCGAGGCTGCGGGCCACCGGCGCGTCCAAGATCGTGGCCGACCAGCTGACCTCGGGCGCCGCCCGGTTCGCCGCGCGCAAAGGCGAGTACGTGCAGGTCGCGGGCTGCGAATTCACCCGAGGCTAGATACGCAGGCAAAATTGCGCAGCCTGAACTGCGCAAGTTAGCCTGCGGTCATGACCGAGAACGCCTCCAGTGCCCGCGCGGCCCACGACATCCGCGTCGCCTTCAGCAGGCTGCGGCGCCGCCTGCGGGAGAACTACGGCAGCGGCGACCTCACGCCGTCCCAGACGTCCGTGCTCAGCCGGCTCGACAAGGACGGTGAAGCGTCCGTCAGCGATCTGGCGGCGCTGGAAGGCATCCGCCATCAATCGATCGCCACCACCGTCGGTGTCCTCGTGGATCGAGGACTCGCCGCCCGCCGCCCGGATCCCGAGGACGGACGGCGTCAGCTGATCTTCGTCACCGACAGCGGTCACGCCTTCCTCGAAGAGCGCCGCCGCGCCGGGGAGGGCTGGCTCGCGCAGGTTCTGGAGACGCGGTGCACCGAGGCCGAGCGCCGCACGCTGATCGAAGCGGCGGCGCTGCTGGAACGGGTGGTGCGGCGGTGAGCACCGTGCCGGAAACGGGCTTCGAACGGCGGCTCCTGCCCCCGATGATGCTGGGCGCGGCCCTCAATCCGGTCAACTCGTCGATCATCTCCGTGTCCCTGGTGCCGATCGGTGTGGCCTTCGGGGCGCCGCCCGCCGAGACGGCCTGGCTGGTTTCCGCGCTGTACCTGGCCACCGCGATCGGTCAGCCCGTGGTGGGGCGGCTCATCGACCTCTTCGGCCCCCGCCGCCTGTTCCTGGCCGGCGCGGCGCTGACCGGGATCGCCGGCGTCGCCGGGATGCTCGCGCCGAGTTTCGGCGTGCTCGTCGCTTCCCGGGTGCTTCTCGGTTTCGGCACCTGCGCCGGCTATCCCGCGGCGATGTACCTCATCCGGAGCGAGGCCCAGCGCACCGGGAAGGACAGCCCCGCCGGGGTCCTCACGGCGCTCGCCATCACCACGCAGACCATCGCCGTCGTGGGGCCCAGCCTCGGCGGCCTGCTGATCGGGATCGGCGGGTGGCGCGCCACGCTCGCGATCAACATCCCGCTCGCCCTGGCGGGCCTGTACCTCGGCGTCCGCCGTCTCCCCACGACGCCTGTCACCCGCCGCGACGGCCTGGTTCGCGAACTGGACCTGCCCGGCATGGGCCTGTTCGCCGCGGCGCTCGTCTGCCTGCTGCTGTTCCTGATGGACCCGCGAGGCGGCGACTGGTGGCTGCTCGCCGTGACCGTCGTCGCGGCCGCCGGATTCACCTGGCGCGAACTGCGGACCCGGCAGCCGTTCATCGACGTGCGCCTGCTCGGCGGCAACCTGCCGCTACTGGCCACCTACGGCCGGGCGCTGCTCAGCTTCGTCGTCAGCTACGCCTTCCTCTACGGCTACACGCAGTGGATGGAGCAGGGCCACGGACTGTCCGCGTCGGAAGCCGGACTGGTACTGCTTCCGCTGTTCGGCGTCGGGATCATCGCCTCCACCGTCACCGGGCGTAGCAAAGCCGTCCGCGGCAAGCTCCTGGTCGGCTCGCTCGGCCAGGTCGTCGCCTGCGCGCTGTTGCTGTTCCTGAACGACGGCAGTCCGATGTGGACACTGCTGGCCGTCGTGATCGTCCTCGGGGTCCCGCAGGGGTTGAACAACCTCGCGCTGCAGAATTCCGTGTACCACCAGGCCCACGCCGAACGGATGGGCTCGTCGGCCGGGTTGCTGCGCACCTTCGGCTACCTCGGCGCCATCGTCGCGTCCGCGGCCGGCGGCGCCTTCTTCGGACAGCGTGCCGACAGTGCCGGGCTGCACCATCTGGCCGCGTTCATGCTGGTGGTCAGCGTGCTGTTCCTCGCGCTGACCGTCGCCGACCGCTCGCTTTCCCGCGTCGGCCGGGCCTAGGTGTCGTCGCGCCGGTGTGGCTGGCGAGTGTGGAGGATTTGGGACGTTGAACGTCCCGGATCTTCCACACTCGGTCTCGTTGGGGAGGGAGTCGGGGCGGTGAACGTCCGGAATCCTCCCCCGTCACCTCGTCTGCCACCGGTCGCGCCTGGCGCGACCTTGATCAACGGAGGATCGGGGACGTTGAGTGTCCCGGATCCTCCGTTGATCAAGGTCCGAAGCCGGGGCGACCCCACGGTGACCTGGACGGACGGCACCTGTGATCAGACGGACGACACACGTGACCGGACGGACGGCACGCCACGGAGGACTCAGCTGTCGCCGCGTGTCGTCCGTCTGATCACGCGAGCCGTCCACCCAGTCACGTGTGTCGTCCGTACGGTCACGCGAAACCGCCGGACCGTAGGTACTCAAGACACGATCGGCTCTGACCCCGAATCGCCACTCACGACCACCTTGAGCTCGGCCTAGGTGTCGTCCCGCGCCTTGCTGGGCTGCACCCGCTTCGGCTCCCCGGGCATCTTCGGATAGTCCGGCGGATACGGCATCTCACCGAGGCCGTGGTCGCGCTCGTCCCGCGCGTACCACTCCAGCAGGGACTCGATGCCGAACGCCTGCTCGTCCATCGGCGCGTGCAGGTCGCCGCGCTCGGCGTAGAAGGCGCCCGCGGTGAGGACGTCGAAGTCGTCGGGGTCGACCTCGGTCAGCAAGTCCCAGGTCAGCGGGGTCGACACCGTCGCACGGGCGGTTCCGCGCACCGACCAGGCCGACGCCACCGTGCGGTCGCGCGCGGCCTGGTTGTAGTCGATGAAGACGCGGCCGCCGCGCTCTTCCTTCCACCACGCGATGGTCGCCTTGTCCGGAATCCGGCGCTCGACCTCGCGGCCCAGCGCGATCACCGCGTGCCGGACGTCGATGAAGTCCCATTCCGGCCGGATCCGCACCAGGACGTGCACGCCGCGGCCGCCCGAGGTCTTCGGGTAGCCGACGAGCCCCGCCGAGTCGAGGACCTCGCGCACCACGCCGGCGACCTCGACCGCGTCGGAGAACCCGGCCTCGTCCGGCGGGTCGACGTCGATGCGGAGTTCGTCCGGGTGATCGACGTCGGGCCGCCGCACCGGCCACGGGTGGAAGTCGAAGGTGCCCAGGTTCGCCGCCCAGGCGAACACGGCGGGCTCGGTCGGGCAGACCTCTTCGGCCGTGCGACCCGACGGGAAGGTGATCTTCGCGGTTTCCACCCACTCCGGCGCGCCCTTCGGCACGCGCTTGGCGTAGAACCACTCGCCCTCGACGCCGTCGACGTAGCGCTTCAGCGTCGTCGGCCGCTCCCCGACCGCGCGCAGCAGCGGCTCGCCGACCGCGACATAGTGCTCGACGACCTGGCGCTTCGTGATCCCCCGGGCCGGGAAGTACACCTTGTCCGGGCTCGACACCCGGACCTTGCGCTCGCCTACCTCGACCTCGATCGGCTCACCGTTCTTGGGCATGCGCCCACCGTAGCCAGTCCGGCGCCGCTCAGGGCCGCGGATCGTTCTTCAAAATTGCCATCGTGATGACGTCATGCCACTCGCCGTCCCACCACAGCGCCTCCCGCTGGAGCCCCTCGCGGACGAACCCGGCCTTCTCGTAGGCGCGCTGAGCACGCGGGTTGTAGTCGAAGACCTCGAGCGAGACGCGGTGCAGGCCGACGACGTCGAACGCGTAGGCCAGCAGCAGCTTGGTCGCCTCGGTGCCGTAGCCCTTGCCGAAGATCTCGGGGCCGGTCAGCGCGATCCGGAACGCGCCGGACCGGTTGTCCTCGTCGATGCCGGAAAGCACCACGTCGCCGAGGTACGCGCGGTCTTCCTTGCGGAGGATCGCGTAGTCCGCCCTGTCGTCGAGACCCGGCCGCGAGGCCAGGAACCGGCGGATCTGCTCTTCGGTGAACTTCGTGTGCGTGCCGGTGAACCGGATGACCTCCGGGTCTCCGAGCGCCCGCCAGGCATGCTCGAAGTACGTTTCGTCGAGCTGCGTGAGCAAGACGTTCTCGCCGGTGAGTTCGGGCTGCGTCCGCAGCGCCTCGATGTCGACCACGGCGAATACCGTACGGTGGACGCAGTGTCCGGCCGTACCAAATTAATCCTCGCGCTCACCGTGCTCGCCCTCTTCGTGACGGCGGCGGTGCTGTTGCCGATCCCGAGCCCGGCCGGACTGCGGGCCTGGGCGGCCGAGACCGGCCCGGCCACGCCACTGGTGTTCTTCCTGGTCTATTCGGTACTGACCGTGGCGCCGATCCCGCGCACCGTGTTCAACCTCGCGGGCGGGCTGCTGCTCGGCGCCACGACGGGCATCGTCGTCGGCATCCTGGCCACCACGGTCGCCTCCGGGCTCTCGTTCGCCCTTTCGAGGGCACTCGGCCGCGATCTGGTCACCCGGCACCTGCACCGGGCCAAGGTCCGCGCGGTCAACGACCGGCTTTCGGACGGCGGAGTGCTGGCGATCACCTCCTTGCGGCTGATCCCGATGGTGCCCTTCGCTCCGTTCAGTTACCTGTGCGGAGTGTCATCGGTCCGTTTCGCCCCGTATCTGATCGGGACCGCGCTCGGCAGCCTGCCGGGCACTGTCGCGGTCGTTGTCCTCGGTGACGCGCTGACCGGGGAAACGCCTCCCGCCCTGCTGATCTGTTACGCCGTGTTCGCCGCCGCGGGGGCCATCGGGCTGGTCAAGGTCTTCCGGCGGAAGGCCGTTCCGGCGCCCGAATCGAGCGGCGAGGAAGAATTGCCCGCCTCCGCACCGGCGAGCTGACGAGGAGCCGAAACCGCCGCCCGCTACACTCGATCGGGTGCGCGGGGCCTCTCAGGCCGCGGAACGCCACCATCACCCGGGATGTGTTCGTCAAAGAATGTGTCAGGAGCAGTCGCCATCGACACCGGTCAGCTGATCGCTGGGCATTACCGCCTGGTCGAGCAAATTGGTAGCGGTGCCATGGGGGTGGTCTGGCGTGCCATCGATGTCCGCCTCGAGCGCTCGGTGGCGGTCAAGCAGATCCTCCCGCAGCCAGGTGTCTCCGAGGCCGAACGCGACAACATGCGCCAGCGCGCCATGCGCGAGGCGAAGAACGCGGCCCGGTTCCAGCATCCGAACGCGATCGTGGTGTTCGACATCGCCGAGCACGGCGGCGACCCCTGCCTGGTGATGGAGTACCTGAACGGCCCGAGCCTCTCGGCGATCATCTCCGAAGAAGGCACGCTGCCGCTGGGGCGCGTCGCGAAGATCGGCGAGCAGGTCGCGTCGGCGCTGGTCGCCGCGCACCGCGCCGGGATCGTGCACCGCGACGTCAAGCCAGGGAACATCCTGATCGACGAGTCCGGCACCGCGAAGATCACCGACTTCGGCATCTCGCGCGCGGCCGGCGACATGACCCTCACCCAGACCGGCCTGATCGGCGGCACCCCGGCGTACCTCGCGCCCGAGCTGGCGCGCGGCTCGGACCCGGTGCCCAGCTCCGACGTCTTCGCGCTCGGCGCCACGCTCTACCAGGCGATCGAGGGCCAGACGCCGTACGGGAACAGCTCCAACCAGCTCGCGCTGCTGTACGCGGCCGCGAACGGGCAGATCAACCCGCCTCAGCAGGCCGGTGGCGCGACGGCGCTGCTGATGAGCCTCCTGCGCACCGAGCCGACCGAGCGCCCGAGCATGGCCGAGGCCCGCGAGCGTCTCGCCGCGCTGGCCGCGAACGAATCCGGTTCGGGAGTGGCGGCGTCGCCGCGGCTCTTCGGAGCGGGCGGCGGTAGACAGCCGGCCGCCCCCCACACGCCGGGCGGCGGCAATCCCCTCGGAGAGCGGCCGCCGTGGCAGCGGACCGAGAGCCCGGCCCAGTCGGCCGCGGCGACACCGCCGCCTCCGCCCGCCAAACAGCACACGCCGACGGCCGCGTTCATCCCGATGCGCTCGCAGGCCGCCCCGCCGAACACGCCGCCGCGCCCGGTCGCCGCGGTGAGCCCACCGCCGTCCGCGGCCGCCCCGATGCGGCCGTCGCAGGCCAAGAGCACCGACGCCAAGCGCAAAGCCGTCCTGTTCGCGGGCGCCGGCGCCGCGGTCGTGGTGATCGCCGTGATCGTGTTCCTGGTGCTGAACTCAGGCAACGGAACGAACGGCAACCAGGGCGGCGACAACGCCGGGGCGAACCCGCCGCCGGGCACTTCGGCACCCAAGTCGAGCGCCCCGTCGTCCTCGAAGGCATCCCCGGCGGGCCTGGGGAAGACCCCGAGCGAGAAGGTCACGAGCTACTCGAGTGTCGGCGGCTTCGTCCTCGACTTCTTCGACACGGACAAGATCGGGACGGCCGCGAGCTGGAACAAGCTCACGGACGCCGCGAAAGAGGTCTACGGCTCGGAGCAGGCTTTCGCCGATTACTGGAGCACGCACAAGGTCACCGGTGCCGACACCGCGCGAGCGGACAAGGGCGGCGGCAACCCCGACGGCTCGATCGACATGAACATCACGCTCAACAAGGGCACCCGTCCCGCGCTGCGTGTGGTCCAGGTCGGCGGGCAGTACTACATCGACGCCGACACGCGAGTACTCGGCAACTGACGCAGCGTGGCGGTGGTGAGACCCGCCTCGCTGGTGGTAGGCCAATCGCCGCTCGTGGCTTACTGTTGCCGGTATGGCCGATAGCGGACCTTTCGGACCTGGCCAGAATCCTCGTTTCGACGAGGACCTGGTAGGCCTCGACCCGTACGACCCCGAAGCCCGTGCCTTCGCCGAGCATCTGGACCGCATCGAGCGCTGCGGCCCGAACTTCACCGTGGAAGCCTGCATCGACGGTGTCTCCGATTTCGCCGACTCCAGCAACCGTCTCGGTGGCCTGCGCTGGTGGATTTCGGCGCTGGTCGTGATCCTCATCGTGCTCGGCGTGATGGTCACCGCATGGGACATCATCGGCCGGGCCATCGCGTGGCTCGCGGGGTAACGTGGAACCAGTGAAAGGTATGAAACCCGTTGTCGGAGCCACGCCGCGCGTGGTCAAGTCCGAACAGGAATGGCGGGAACAGCTCAGCCCCGACGAGTACGCCGTGCTCCGCCAGGCGGGCACCGAGCGTCCCTTCACCGGCGAGTACACCGATGAGAAGACCACCGGTGTCTACCAGTGCCGCGCCTGTGGCGCCGAGCTGTTCCGCAGTGACACGAAGTTCGAGAGCCATTGCGGCTGGCCGTCGTTCTACGACCCGGCCGACACCGACGCCGTCCTCCTCCGCGAGGACACCGCGATGGGGATGCGCCGGATCGAGGTGCTGTGCAAGTCGTGCCACAGCCACCTCGGGCACGTCTTCGAAGGCGAGGGCTACGCCACGCCGACGGATCAGCGGTACTGCATCAACTCGATCTCGCTGAAGCTCGTTCCCGAGTCCGAGTCGTAACCGAACCCGGCGAACCACCGCCCTCTCCGACGCGTTCACAGAGAACTGGAACAGCGTCGGGGAGGGCGGTGTTTTGTGAACGGACCCTGGGGGATCTCCGGACCGGCTTTCGCCTGGCTCTACGGCACCTGCGTCGTCCTGCCGGCGGCACTCGCCGTGGTGTACGAACTGTGGCTGCGCCGTGACACCGGCGCCAGGAAGGTGCCCGGCCTCTATCACCTCGCCGCGCTGGCGGGCGGCACGGAACGGGTCACCGACACCGCCGTCGCCGGTCTTCTCGAACGGCACCGTCTCCGGCCCGACGGGCGCGGGCTCCTGCACCCGATCAGGCCGGTCCCGGCCGACCCCTTCGAGCGCGCCCTCGTCACGCTCGTGCACGGCAACGGGGTCGGCCTGGGCGAGCTGCGCGCCAGGATGGCGCGGCATCCGGTCGTCCTTCTGCTGCGCACCGAGCTGGCACAAAACGGCCTGTCCGTCGCCGAAAACCGGCGACGGACAAGCTGGCAGTGCGCGTTGGCCGCCTACGTGGCCGTTCTCGCGCTGGGGATCGCGCGGCTGGCGAACGCGGTACCTCTTGAGCGTCCGACGACCGGCCTCGTCGTCTTGATCGTCTGTGCGGTCGGCGCCCTCGGCCTGACCGTGTGGCGGCAGCGGGTGGCTCTCGACGGGTTGCAGGCCTTTCCGGACCAGGCCGTGGCGATCACGCTGATCAAGACCGTCGCCACGAAGGGCAGGCTGTTCGGCGGCACGGCGAGCACCGGCGGCGGAGGCGTGTCCTACGCCCCCGTTTACTCCTGTGGCGGAGGCGGCGTTTCCTGCGGTGGCGGAGGGTGCGGAGGATGAACCGGCTCGAAACGATCTACCAGGTCGCTTACCTCACCGGCGGCCCCGACCGGGTCACGGACACCGCCGTCGCGGAAGCCCTCGAACGGAAGGCCGTCCGGCTCGACAAGTCCGGTGTCCTGCACCGGAGTTCCGCCGAGCCCGCCGATCCGTTCGTGCTGGCGGTCGTGGAGACCTTGCCCAAGGTACGGATCGCGCGGGTGCGCGAAGCCCTGCGCGAGTCGGAACCGATGCGCTCGCTGCGAGCGGAACTCCTGGCCGGCGGCCTGCTCGTCCCGGCGATCCACTGGCGACGGGTTCGGCGGCGCGGGTCGTGGGCGAGCAAAGCGGGCGGACAGACGCTGTCCCTGGCGAGGGAGGATCCGGGGCTCGTCACCGGCGTGAGGGGCGCGGTGGCCTTGGGCGGCCTCGACGCCCATCCGGATCGGCGGTCGGTTCGGCTCCTGACCCTGGCGCCACCAGCCGGGGCCAGAACCCGGGTCGCCGTCAGCAGCCCTGATGACGGTCTAACGGACGTCACGGACTGCTCGCCCGGCTGATCGAATGGTTCTAGGGAACCACGACCGGACGGAACAGCGTCCGACTACGGTAAGTGCACCTGCTCGTGAAAGGCCCGTGCGATGGAAGACACCTGGGGCATCCCCGGACCCACGTTCCTGGCGATCTACGCCGTCTTGCTGGTGCTTCCGCTGGCCGTCGGTCTCTTGTGGACGATCGCGGTCAAGCTGGGACGCAAGGCGCCGCGCGCCGCCGTGAGCGGACCGCAGCCGACCGTGTACGAACTCGCCTATCTCGCCGGTGGCCCGGATCGCGTGGTCGACACGGCCATCGCGGCCCTGGTCGATCGCGGGACGTTGCGGGTCAGCAGCTCGAAGCAGCTCCAGCTGGCAGGCCCCGAGCCCGCGGACCCGATCGAAAGGGCCGTCGCCAAGGGCGCCAAGCCGGGCTACAACGCCACGACCCGCGGCATGCGCGACAGGCTCCGCATGTCCGGGCCGATGCAGGCGCTCGGCAAGGACCTGGAAGCGCGGGGACTCGTGGTCGTCAACCAGGTGCCGCGCATCCGCCAGGTCGTCTTCTTCCTGTACGTCGCCGTGTTGGTCCTCGGTGTGGTGCGCCTGTTCGCCGGGCTCGGCACGAACCACCCCGTCGGCTTCCTGGTCCCGCTGCTGATCGCGGCCGTGGTCGCGACGCTGATCGCCCGGTCCGCCAAGAACAAGACGTCCGGACCGCGCCCGACCGGTGAGGGCAACCGGATCCTCGGGAGCGCCAACAGCGCGCTCGCACGCGAGCGCAAGCGCGGTATCCCCAACGAGCCGGCCGTGGGCGGCGTCGGTCCCGGCTTCCTGCTGGGCGGTGCGGCCGCGGCCGTCGCGCTCGGCGGGCTCGCGTTCTACCCGGACGAGGAGCTGAGCGAGGCGCTGATCCCGCCGCCGGTCCCCGGCGCTTTCGGCGGCGGTGGTTCGTCCGGCGGTGGCAGCACGTGCAGCACGGGTTCCTCGTGCAGCAGCGGAAGCTCTTCGTCCTGCGGCGGCGGTGGCGGCTGCGGGGGTGGTGGCTGCGGTGGCTGACGGGCCGGGCCGCCTCGGCATCGGGATCGGCTGGCGGCACGAACTGGACCTGTCGATCGCGCGGCTGCCGGGCGTCGACTGGGTCGAGGTCGTCGCCGAGAACCTGCACGCCGACCATCTTCCCGAGACCTTGATCGCCTTGCGCGACAAGGGAATGCCGGTCCTTCCGCACGCGGTTTCACTGTCGTTGGGCGGGGCCGAGCCGCTGGACACCGCCCGCGTCGAGCATCTCGCGGAGGTCACCCGCGAGCTCGGCGCGCCGATGGCCAGCGACCACGTGTGCTTCGTGCGCGCGGGCGGCCTCGACTCGGGGCATCTGATGCCGCTGCCCCGCACCCGGGAAGCGCTCGACGTCCTGGTGGACAACGTCAAACTGGCCCAGTCCATAGTCGGGGTCCCGTTCGCGCTGGAGAACATCGCGGCGGTCTTGGAATGGCCTGACGCCGAGTTCACCGAGTCGGAGTTCCTGCGGGAGCTGACCGACCGGACCGGCTGCCTGCTGATCGTCGACGTCGCCAACCTGTACGCCAACGCCCGCAACCTCGGCACCGACCCCGGACGGTTCCTCGATGAGATCCCGTGGGAGCGGCTGGCGTACACGCATATGGCGGGCGGCGTCGAACGCGACGGCGTCTACCACGACACACACGCCCATCCGGTGGTCCCGGAGGTGCTGGACCTGTTGCGAGAGCTGCGGAAGCGGGTGGACCCGCCGGGGGTCCTGCTGGAACGCGACGACGACTACCCGACCGACGCCGAACTGGCGGCCGAGCTGACCGCGCTCAGGGACGCGGTGTCAGCGTGACTTCGCCCCGCGAGCGGCTCGCCAGGCAGCAGGCCGAACTGCTCAAGGCACTCCTCGCCGACGGCGAGGCCCCGGCGGGGTTCGACGGGGACAGGCTCCGCATCGAGGCGAACGTGTTGCGGAACAAGCAGCGCAGGCTGGCCGCGTACCTGCGGCCGGACCTCGCCGAGGCCCTCGGCGACCGGTTCGCCGCGCTGTTCCGCGAGTACGCGACAGCGCACCCGAAGACCGACACGATCCGCGCGCGGGCCTACGCGGACGCTTTCGGCGCGTGGCTCGTCGAGCGCGGCGAGGTGCCGAAGCCGAAAGGGCGCTTGGCGAGGTGGCTACGCCGCGTTTAGTCCTCTGGATGCGGCGGTCACCAGACCGCGCGGTCGCTCCCGGGGACGCGCGTCCCCTCCACCCAGAAGGGATTCGAGCCGGGCAGGGTGCCCGCCATCTTGACCCGGGTGAGCCGTCCGAGCGGGCTTTCGGCGTCCTCCAGGAACTCGGCGCCGTCGAAGCCGGTGGGTCCGGCTTCCTTGCGCCCCAAGGAGTTCAGCCACTCCCCCGTCCCGGCGAGCGACGTGCGGACGTGCTGGCCGCCGCCCTCGGTGGCGGCCCGGCGGACGGCCGTCATGATCGCCGCCGCGGTGAGCCAGCCGGTCGCGTGGTCGAGCGCCTGCACCGGAAGCGGTCCCGGGCCGTCGATTCCGGCCGTCTTGCCGCCCTCGTCGGCGATCCCCGACGTCATCTGAACCAGGCTGTCGAACCCGCGCCTGCGCGCCCACGGCCCTTCCCAGCCGTAAGCCGACAGGTCCGCGACCACGATCCCCGGCCGCAGCTCGGCGATCGCCTCCGGCGAGAAACCCTTGGCCACCAGCGATCCCGGCCGGAATCCCTGGAGCACGACGTCGGCGCGCGCGATCAGCTTGCGCAGCCGCGAGCGCCCGGCTTCGGTCTCCAGGTCGACGTACGCCGAGAGCTTGCCCATCCCGGTGTCGACGGCCAGCGGCGGCACGGTCGGCAGCTGCGCCGACCCGATGTGCATGACGGTGGCGCCGTGCGCGGCGAGCACCCGGCCCGCGACCGGACCGGCGATGACGTGGGTGAGGTCCAGGATCCGCACGCCGCCCAGCGGCCGGTCGGAGTCGAACAGCCGCACGGGCTCCGACGGCCCGAGCGACCGGATCTCGGCGACCGGCAGCGCGCTGGACGCCTGTCCCTGCTTGTGCGCCAGCCATTCCTCGCGGCTCCGCAGCACCGCCGCGGCACCGCCGGCGCCGATCACCGCCGACTCGACCTCGAACTTCGACTTGGCCGCCACGACCTTCTCGAACGCCTCGCGGGTCGCGGGCACGCCGAGACCCCAGCACACGGCGGCGACGTGGCGCGGGTAGTTGCAGTGCAGCCGCACCCAGCCGTCGTTCGCGCGGTAGTCGCCGGACAGCGGCGCGCTGAACGGCACCGGCTCCCCGTCGACGCGGAGGTACTGCTCGCTGCGGAACGACGCCGCGGCGTGCCGGGTGTCGACCGAGACCTTGCCCGGCTCGATTCCCCGCAGCCGCAGCAGTTCCCCGGCGGCCAGCGTCGCGACGGCGACACTCGTCGTCGCCGCCTTCTCGACCCGGAAGGTCCCGGGCAGCACGGATTCGGGGCCGGTGACCTCGACGGCGTCTTCGGCGAGCTCGTCGCCGGTGAGGGTGGTCCAGACGCGTGAGTCCACTGATGCGTTCACTACGGCAGCAGGGCGATCAGCTCGGCGGGTTCCACCTTGGTCCCGGTGTAGAACGGGATCTCCTCGCGCACGTGGAGGCGGGCCTCGGTGCCGCGCAGGTGACGCATCAGGTCGACGATGCGGTGCAGCTCGTCGGCTTCGAAGGCCAGGATCCACTCGTAGTCGCCCAGCGCGAACGACGCGACCGTGTTGGCGCGAACGTCCGGGTAGTCGCGGGCCTCCTTGCCGTGGTCGGCGAGCATCTTGCGGCGCTCGTCGTCCGGCAGCAGGTACCACTCGTAGGAGCGCACGAACGGGTAGACGCAGATGAACTTGCGGGCCTGTTCACCGGCGAGGAACGCCGGGATGTGGCTCTTGTTGAACTCCGCCGGGCGGTGCAGCGCGACCTGGCTCCACACCGGCACCGAGGCGCGGCCGAGCGGGGTGTGCCGGAAACCGCTGTAGGCCGCCTGGACCTGCTCGATCTCCTCGGCGTGCCACCAGACCATGTAGTCGGCGTCGGCCCGCAGGCCGGAGAGGTCGTAGACACCGCGCACGACGACGCCCTTGGCTTCCAGTGCGTCGAGGTACTCGGTGGTCTCCGCGGTCGCCTTCTCGCGGTCCTCGCCGAGCTTTCCCTGCTCGGCCCGGAAGACCGACCAGGCGGTGTAGCGGATGGAGTCATTGAGCTCGTTGTAGTTCAGCCGCGCCATACCGCCATCTTGGCACTGCCGGTGCTCAGGAGCCCTCGTGGGTCGGTGTGATCCCGGCGATGCGGCGTGCGGCCGCGTCGGCGGTGGCGATGCAGGCCGGGAGCCCGACGCCGTGCAGCGTCGCGCCCGCCACGGCCAGCCCCGGCACGTCCGCGACGGCACGTTCGATCCGTTCGACGAGTTCGAGGTGGCCGGTGCCGTACTGCGGCAGGCCGCCGCCCCAGCGGGTCACCAGCGTCTCGATCGGCTCGGCGGTGACCCCGGTCAGCCGGGCGAGATCGTCGCGGACCACGCGCACGAGTTCGTCGTCGTCCGCGTGCAGCGCGCCCGGTTCGCCGAAGCGCCCGACCGAGCCGCGGACCAGCACCGGGCCCTCGCCGTACTGCGCCCACTTGCGGGAGGAGAAGGTGAACGCCTTGGCGGCGAAGGGTTTCCCCGCCGCGTCCTGTTCACCCGCGCCGATCAGCACACCGGACGACTCCGGCAGTGCGGTACCCGGCGGGAGCGCGAGCGCGATCACCGCCATCGAGGCGAGCTCGACCTCGGCGAACGCCGACGACGCCATTCCCGCGACGCCGTCGAGCAGCCGTCGTGCCGAAGGCGCCGGGACGGCGAGCAGAACCGAGCCGGCTTCGAGGTCGTCGACCTTCCAGCCGGTGGCGGTGCGCTCGAGCGCCGTCACCGTGGTCCCGGTCCGGATTTCGGCGCGCGACAGCTCCGCGAGCCGGGCGATCAGCGTGCCGAGGCCGCCGAGCAGGGTGCCGAAGACCGGCGCCGTACTGGGTGAGGCGGGCATGAGCGAAGCCGCGCCTTCGGTGAGTGAACGCGCGCCGCGGTCCACCGCGGACGCGAGGCCGGGCATCGTCGCGCGCAACCCGAGTCCGTCCGCTCCCCCGGCATAGACCCCGCCCAGCAGCGGGTCGACGAGCCTGTCGACGAGTTCGTCGCCGAACCGCTCGCGCAGCAGCGGGCCGAGCGGCACGTCACCGGCGGGCAGCTCCACCGGCGGCAGCGACGACTCGGCGTCGACCAGCGCGCGGCCTTTCTCCGACAGCACCCCGGCGACCGCGTCGGCCGAGGCGGGAACGCCCATGACCGTGCCCGGCGGCAGGCCGAGGACGGAGCCGCCGGCGTGGATCTTCGCGCGGGCCTTGGTGGGGTGGACGAGGCTCTCCCCCAGCCCGACCTCGCGCACCAGCGAGAGCGCCTCGGGACGGCGGGCGAGGAAGGCCTCGGCGCCGACGTCGTAGCGCTCCCCGCCGAGTTCGATCGTGCGGAGTTTCCCGCCGAGGGAGTCCGTCGCCTCGAAGACGACGATCCGGGCGTCTTCGCCGAGCAGCGTCCGCAGCCGGTACGCCGCGGTCAGTCCGGAGATACCGCCACCGATGACGGCAGCGGTCTTCACCGTGGTCACGGCTGCGGCTCGTGCACCAGCCCGACCACGCGCGTCAGGACGTCCGGGTCGACGCCGGGCAGCACCCCGTGGCCGAGGTTGAAGATGTGACCGTCGGCCGCGCGGCCCTCGGCGAGGATCCGCCGGACCTCGGCTTCGAGCACCGGCCAGGACGCGTGCAGCAGCGCCGGGTCGAGGTTGCCCTGCACGACCCCGCCGCCGAGCCGCCGGACGGCCTCGTCGAGCGGGATGCGCCAGTCGACGCCGACCACGTCGGCACCCGCGTCGCGCATGGCCACCAGCAGCTCGCCGGTGCCGACACCGAAGTGGATCCGCGGCACGCCGTAGCCCGCGACCGCGTCCAGCACCTTCGCCGAATGCGGCAGGACGAACTCGCGATAGTCCCGCTCCGACAGCGCGCCCGCCCACGAGTCGAACAGCTGGATCGCGTCGGCTCCGGCGTCCAGCTGCGCGGACAGGAAGGTGATCGCCATGTCCGCGAGACGCCCGGCCAGCTCGTGCCACAGCGCCGGTTCGGAGTGCATGAGCGCTTTGGTGTGCTCGTGGTTGCGGCTCGGCCCGCCCTCGATGAGATAGGAGGCCAGGGTGAACGGCGCGCCCGCGAACCCGATCAGCGGCGTCTCGCCCAGCGACCCGACCAGCAGCCGCACACCTTCGGCGACCCGCTCCACCTGCTCCGGGACCAGCACCGGCAGCGCCCGCACGCCCGCGGTGTCGCGGATCGGCTCGGCGACCACCGGGCCGGTGCCCGCGACGATGTCGATGTCGAGGCCCGCCGCCTTGAGCGGGACGACGATGTCACTGAAGAGGATGGCCGCGTCGACGCCGTGACGGCGGATCGGCTGGAGCGTGATCTCGGCGAGCATCTCGGGGTCGAAGCACGCTTCGAACATGGAGGTGCCCTCGCGCAGCGCCCGGTACTCGGGCAGCGACCGGCCCGCCTGGCGCATGAACCACACGGGGGTGCGGGCGGGGCGTTCGCCGCGCGCGGCGGCGAGGAACGGCGAGCCGGGCAGGGCACGACGGGCCGCGGGGACGGTCTGCGCGGGAGAACCAGGTGAAGGAGACATCACGGTTCATGGTGCCATGTGCGCTCGGAGGCCTTACTCTCGGCGCGCCTGCGCCCCGAACCGGACGATCGCGTCTTACAGTCGGTTGGTGACCGCGATGACGTCAGTACCCGATCTCTTCCGTGAAGCCGTCGCGGCGTTGCAATCGGTCCGGCCCCGCCCCGAAGTCCAGCTGGAGACGATGCGCCCGCCGCAGCGTCTGGCACCGTGGTCCTACGCGGTGAGCTGCGAGGTCGAAGGGCCGGCGGACGTCCTGGCGTCGGGACGGCTGGTGCTGCTGCACGATCCGGACGGCCAGGAAGGCTGGGACGGGGTCCTGCGGCTGGTCATGTACGTCCGCGCGGAACTCGACCGGGAGCTGGCGACCGACCCCTTCCTTCCCGCTGTCGGCTGGTCCTGGCTGACCGACGCGCTGGAGAGTTCCGGCGCGGAGTGGACGGCGCTGGGCGGCACGGTCACCGAGACGTCGTCCGCCCGGTTCGGCGACATCTCCGGGCCCGCGCGCACCGACGATCTGGAACTGCGGGCGTCCTGGACGCCGACGGACGCCGCCTTGCGGCCGCACGGGCAGGCCTTCTGTCAGGTGATGGCGAGCGTCGTCGGGCTGCCTCCGGTCGGCGTGACGCTGTTCGAACAGCGCCAGTCCTCCTGACGCTCCTTTGCCGCTCTCTCCCTGCTCTGCCGCAAGTCCGTGAAGGCCTCCTTGAGGGACTCTGGGGGTCTCAAGGGGGCCGTGACGGACGTTCGCTTCG
>NZ_JBHXJK010000128.1:0-24414 GCF_042723255.1 Amycolatopsis thailandensis | reverse complement strand
ACTTTCGGGACATCAGACGTCCCGAAAGTGGCTTTCGCGACACCCGAACCAGGCAGGCAAGCGAACGGTCGAGCACGACACCTTTGCCCTACCTCTCAAAAGAATCGCCGCCCACGGCCATCCCAGCCGACGCCTCACCCGCCCCAAGCGGCACGAAAGATCAGGTGGCGCGGCCCTCCAGCGCGTCCCGGATCTTGTCGATGAACGCCGTTCCCGGCGCCAGGATCCGGTTGGCGGGCGGATGGTCCGGAGCGGCCGGATGCGGGCGGGTCGGAGCGATTTCCTTGGCTCGCAACACTTTCTCGCCCAGCTCGCGGAGGTCTTCCGGTGTACAGGCCGCCTGGAGCTTCGGCAGCAGGTCGCTCTCTTCCTCCTCGATGTGGTGCCGGACGTCCTCGATCAGTTTGGAGACCAGTTCGTCGAACCGCTTGTCCTTCGGCTCCAGGCCGATGAGTTCGTTCATCACCCGCTCGGCTTCGGCGTGTTCCTCGAGCTCGTGCCCGACCACGTCGTCGCCGTCGGGGATGTGCTTCCGCGCGGCGGGATACATGTGCTGTTCCTCCGCGACCGAGTGCCGGACGAGTTCGGCGATCACGTGGTCCGCGAGATCCTTGCGGTGTCGATCACCGCCCTTGCCGGACTCGAGTTCCTTGAAGGTCCGTTCGAAGGCACGGTGATCCCCGGTGATCACCGAGACGAGGTCGTGTTTCGTGGTGGTGGTCATGGACAAACTCCTGTCCGTTTCGTCAGTCCGACTATCCGTGGGTACCCGCTCTCCGCCGTTCAATCACCCGGATTCGTCGGTGGCTTGATGTGGCGCGCCGACGGGTTTGGATTCGGGGGAGCCGCGCTGGCGCAGGTACACGCTGAACACCGCCATCGAACCGATGGCCAGGAACTCCGACTGCCAGTTCTGGAGTGTGCGGTTCCAGAAGTCCGAGGATGTCAAATAGCCGAGCCAGGAGACCGGATCGCCGAATTCGGTGAGCTGTTCGGCGTTGTAGGCGCTCATCCCGGCGACGGATTGGGCGAGCCACGACAGCAGGACGAGCCCGAGCATCGCCTGCCCTCTTCGGCGAGTCGACAGTCGCATGCCGCCTCACCTATTGGTCTTCGTCCGTTTCCCAGCCGGCCCGTTTGGATTCGGGGGAGCCCCGTAGCAGAACCCACACGGAGGCGAACACGTACAGGAAGAACTGGAGGTATTCGGATTTCCAGTTCTCGGCGACGTTGACGGCGAAAGCCGCGGACGTCACGTAGTCGAGCAGGCCGACAGGTTCGGCGGCGTGAGCGAGCCGCCCGTCGTTGTAATCGGCGAGGCCGGACAGCGCCTGTCCGAACGAGGCTCAGCAGGAACAACAGACCGAACGCCAGCGAAAGCGTGTAGTCACGAGAAACGCCGCATCGTCCGCCTCCTTCACCGGTGCAGCCGCAGACCTGTTCGTTGCGGTGGTGGCAGCCCGCGCCCGTGACGAGCCAGCCGGTGGAGGACTCGTGCAGGAAAAGGGTGTCGCCGGTGGTTTTCACTTGAGCCTCTTTGCTCCAGACCGAAACCGTCTCGGGCGCTCCATCCGGGATCTTCGCGGCCGCCAGGGCACGTTCGCAGCATTTCGGCGCCGGCAAGGCACACGCCGAGCGGTGACTACCCGATGCCACAGCGCCGAGGAACCGCCCGGCGGCCTCTTACACCAGTTCGGGGCCGCTCGCTTCAGGGCAACCGGCAAGCACCGAACGCCAGGGCTTCGACTATCACAAAGGTCGAACACCCCACCGTCCGGTCGCTTACCCTCGCGGTGGATCATGAGGCGGGGTACTGACGCTCCCTCAACAGATTCGCCAGGTGGACGGCGTTGGCCGCCAACGTCGAGTTGGTCGACTCGACAGCTTCCGGCGTGCCGTCGAGGTCGTTGTAATCGCCGCCCTTCATCGCTTCGCCGTTCCAATAGGTCCCGCCCTGCGCGGGCACCGTGAAGCCGGTGTCGTTGAGGGCCTGGAACAGGTCGGCGGTGATCTTGTGCGCGCCGTCTTCGTTGCCGACGACGGCGGTGACACCGACCTTGCCGAACGTCGTGGGCCTGCCTTCAGTGTCCGTTTCGGACAGTTCGGCGTCGAGCCGTTCCAGGACGCGCTGGGCCACACTGGACATGTGGCCGACCCAGGTCGGCGTCGAGATCAGCAGGATGTCGGCGGCTTGGATCTTGCGGCGGATCCCGGGCCAGGCGTCGCCATCGCCCATGTCCGCTCCCACACCCGGCTTGACGTCGTGGTCGACCACGCGTACGAGTTCGCCGGTGGCGCCGTGTTCGGCCAGCTTGTCGAGCAGCTGCTGGGCGATCAGCGCGCTGCTGGACGGCGCGGGTGACGGTTTCAGCGAGCAGACCAGTGCGAGGGCCTTCAAGGGCTGGGTCATCGTGTCCTCCTGTCCATGTCCGCGGGCTACCCGGCCGGTGATCGCCGGAAACCCGGTCGCCCGGCCAGCAGATCCACGACGTCCTCCGCGCGTCGCCGCTTTTCGAACCGCGTCCGTTGACGGTCGGCGCCGCTGCCTTCGGCGACCAACCGGGCGTAGCCGTCACGGACGAAGTCGAGGTCACCGGTCTCGTCGAGCGCGCCGGCGGCGAAGGTGACGACGTCGTCGAGCACGTCGCTCGCCGGTGCGAGGTCACCGGTCCGGAAATGCGGGCAGCGGCCGGAAACGCCCTCCCTCGACGCGCGCCAGATCTGCGCTCGCAAGACCTCGTTGGACAGGTCCGCGGGGCGGCCCTCCGAGGCGAGGATCGTGCCGACCAGCCCGCGGATCAGCACCCCGAGCAGAACCGCCTCGCCGGGGGTGGCCGCGACGTCGGCGAACCGGAATTCCACGGTCGGCTGCTTCTCGGAAAGCCTTACGTCCCAATAGACCATCGCGCGATCGAGGATGGCGCCCGCGCGGAGCCAGGCGTCGACGATGCCGTCGTAGTGGTCCAGCGAGGCGAACAGCGGCGGCGAACCTGCCGAAGGCCAGCGGTTCCACTGCTGGTAGCGCCAGCTCGCGTACCCGGTGTCGTATCCGTCGCAGATCGCGGAATTGGCGGTCACGGTCAGCAGCGCGGGCAGGAAGGGCCGGATGTGGTTGATCACCCGGATCCCGGTCTCCCGGTCGGGGATGGCGATGTGGACATGACAGCCGCAGGTGTGCGACGTCCGCGCGGTCGCCCCGAAATGCTCGGCCATCCGCTCGTAGCGCGGATTCGGCGTGATGGCGGGCAACGCCGTCTCCGACAGCGGCGCGCAGCCGCTGGGGAGCAGCCGACAGTCCCGGCGGGCGGCGGTCCGGGCCAGTTCCGCCCGCAGCGTCGTCAGCTGGTGCTCGGCTTCGTCGTGGGTCGTGCAGATGCCGGTCGCCGATTCGGCTTGGGAACGGGTGAGCTCCTGCTGCAGTTCACCCTCCTCTTCGTCCGCGGCGTCCACGACGGCGTCACCGGTCTGGGAAAGCCGGCCGTCCCGGTCCACCACGAAGAACTCTTCCTCGATCCCGAAGGTGAGTACGTCGTCGTTCACAACCGCTGATACCCCTGGCCTTTACGGCACAAACTCGGGTTTCGCAGGTCGAGGAGGGGGTACTTCAGGGCATGAGAACCCACTCCGAGGAGCCGCCGTACCTGCTGGCCGCACAGGCCGGGTCGGTCGTGCGTCACCTGTACAGCCGCCTGCGGGCAGGCGAACCGGCCTCGCCTGCCGACCTGCGCCGGACCATCGGTGCGTTGCAGCAGCTCGCCGACGACCTCGCCCACCTGCTGCCGGGTCTGCAAGGTCAGCTCGAAGAGAACCTGCTGGCGGGCCGGGTCGGCGCGGGGGACACGCCGGGGGAGACCTGGGACAAGGTCGCCGATATCGGCCACGCGCTCGCCCAGGCCCACGCGAGCAGCCTGGTGATGGCCACCGAACTGCGCGCTTCGCAGCGGGTCCTCGGAGAACTCGCCTCTTCCTGACCCGCCGGTCTCAGCCGACCGGCTGAGCGCGGACTACCGCCACCGGGCAGTGCGCGTGGTGCAGCGCGTCGTCGCTGATCGACCCCAGAAGCAACCGCCGGAGATCACCGTGATCGCTCCGGCCCAGCACCAGCAGCGCAGCCTCACTGGACTGCACGGTCAAGGCCTGCGCGGCGGGGCCGATGCCGTGCACCATCTCCACGGCGACGTCCGGATAGCGCTCCTGCCACGGCTTGAGCTGCCGGGCGACGAGCTCGTCGGCGACTTCCTGGGGGAGTCCGGGTGCCGGATCCAGGACCGGTCCACCGAGCAGAGGCTCGCTAGCGGGACCCCAGATCGGCATCCGGGCGACATGGACCGCGTGCACGGTGAGCCCGTGCCGCGCCGCGAAGTCGAACGCGAAACCGGCCGCCTGGGCACTCTGCTCCGAGCCGTCGGTCCCGAGGATCACCGGCCCGTCCGGGGGCGGCTCTTCCCCGCGTACGACCACGACAGGACGGCCGGCGGTCTTGGTCACGCCGGATTCCGTCGAGCCCAGGACAGCCCTGGTGAATATCCCGGTGTGGGATTCACCCAGCACGATCATCGTCGCGTCCGTCTCGTCGGCGACAGCGGTCAGGACCTGCTCCGGAGCATCGTCGCGGACCACCGTGCGGACGTCGAGACCGGGGTCGGAGCGTCCCAGTGCGTCCACCGTCGAAGCGAGCTGCCGCTGGGCAGACTCCGCTTCGGCAGCGTCACCGGCGTGAGCGAGGACCAAGCCGAGGCCGCGCGCTTTCGCTTCGGCGGCCGCCCAGCGGACGGCACGGCTTGCCTCCGGCGACCCGTCGAAACCGGTCACGACCGGCCCGGGGCGGGTTCGGTCAGCGGACATGGGGCATCACCTCCGACTTGGCGGTGATACCCGCTTTCGGCGGTGTTCAAGCGTCCGCTTGTTTCGCCGGGCCCCGCAGCTGGGTACTTCCATACATGACTTCCCTGTCGACGCCCCGCGCGCTTGACACGAAGCGCGCCGTCCTGGTGCCCCCGGAATCACGGGCACCGGAGGAATCGCGGGGACGTCTACGACTGCGCGTGAGCAGGCCGGCCAAGGGCACCGCCGTCATCACGGCGAACGGCGAGGTCGACCTCGGTACCGCGCCCCGGCTCTGGGACATGCTTAACCAGCGGCTCCACGGTCACGGTGCCACGTTGATCGTCAACCTGTCCGATCTCGATTTCTTCGGCGTGACGGGCATCCGGGTGCTCGAACGGGCTCAGCTGCTCGCCGACGACACAGGCACGCTCCTGTTCGTCTTCCCCGGTGAGTGCCGTTCCGCCCGGCGGATGCTCGACCTCTACGAGGGCGAAGGTCTTCACTCACTGTAAGCGCCTTGGTGACGAGTCACAACCGGCGGCGGGCCGAGAGCGCCGCGTTCAGCAGCGCGATGTGTTCGAGCCGAGTGGGGTCCAATCCGGTGAGATCGGCGATCCGGCGCAGCCGATAGTCGACGGTGTTGGGATGGACGTGCAGGTCGGCGGCGGTCTGCCGTCGTCCGCCACGCCGCAGGAAGGTCTCCAGAGTCTGGAGGAGTTCCTCGTTGCCTTCCAGCGGGGCCAGCCGGGTGGCCAGCCGGTCCAGGGCCGGGCCGGGGCGCGAAAGCTGGTACTCGAGCAGGACGTCGTCGAGCCGGTACAGGCCCGGCGGCCGCCCTGATCCGGTGGCGACCGCGAGCACGTCCTGCGCGAGCTTCGCCGCGGCGGGCACGCCGGACGGTTCGGCCGCGGCGGTCCCGGCGATGACTTCCGCGCCCGCGGTACGCGCGACGTCGGCGAGGACCCGCTCCAGGCGAGTCCAGTCGCGTGTGGACAGTTCGTCGGCCGCGGTTTCGTGCGGCAGCAAGGCGATGCCACCCTCGGGGGTGAGCGAGGTCAGGACCGTGCCCCGGATCTGCCGCTCCAGTTCGACCCGCAGCCGCCGGAGTTTCCGGCGGCCGGCGATCAGCGGGTCGACCCCGTTGGCCTCCTCGTCCGGATGCGCCCCGACAGACGCCGCGAGGACGATGTAGCACGGCGGCAGGCGCAGGCCCGCCTGTCCCGCCGCGACGTCCGCCGGATCGCCGTCGAGGAGGGCGGAAAGCACCGTGTGCCGCGCCGAACGTTCGTCGTCGAACATCGTCTGGCGCTCGTCGAGGTAGCCCGCGCCGACCGCGGGCGTGACCACCTCGAGGTAACGCAGGGTCAGCGCGTTGACGGCCAGGACGTCGGCGACCTCGTCCGGACGCGCGTCCGGCGTCACCGACGCCCAGACCACCTGGATCCCGATGTGGTACGCGGTGAGCACGATGTCGATCGGGATGCCCTCTTCGGCGCGCCGGGCGGCCGATTCGCGGAGGAAGTCGAGTTCCTCCCGGGTGGGCGTGTCCCCGGTGCGCAGGGTGTCGATGAACGACCGCAGATTCTGCTCGATCACGTGCGTGATGTCGCCGCTGAGCTCCTCGGCGGGCAGCAGACCGTACTCCGGGATCCGGGAGACGATCTCGGACAGGACCGTCTTCGTGAGCGACGGCAGGACTTCGGTCAGCCGTTCCGCCAGTGGGCGTCCGCCGATGCGGAACCCCGGATCCTTGTCACCCGTCACAACCGCCCATCATGACAGCTGGTCAGCGAGTGAGCGCGTCCCGTGCCGAATCGAGGGTCGGGTGCACGGTGAAAACGGCGTCGAGGCCGAGCAGCGACATCGGGCGCAGCAGGGCTCGCTCCTGGGTGACCAGGATGAACGGGACGCCGGCGGTCTCGGCCTTCCCGCGGATCTGGACAAGCGCGGTGAAGCCGGACGAATCGCAGAACGTGACCGCGGACAGGTCCGCGATCAACGCCGCGGGAGTGAACTGGAGCTCCTCTTCCAGGGCCTTTCGCAGGCTGTCCGAGACGGCGAGATCGATCTCACCGGACACGGTGACGACGGTGTCGGCGCTGGACGTCGTCACGGAGATGGCGAGCGAGGAGACGAACCTCCGCGCCTGACGTGGCGGATCGGAAGCGGGAGCGCGGTAGTCGGTCAAGTTGACTCCTTGCCGGTACTGGGGACCGGCTGCTGCCCGGTGGACATGCCGGACCCATGAGAGGGGATCCGGCGGCTGGTGTCTGAACCGCGACGGGGTCAACCGTAGCAGCCTCGCGGCCCGTCCTGCCGGTTGAGCGATGTCCGGTCGGTCACCGACCGGCGCCTTCGATACCGGCACGTGCACCGGTGGATCATCAGGTCGTTCGCGCCCTGGCCTCGCCGACCATGACCTGGTCGAGGTCGGGGTGGATCCCGTCGGCCCGGTCCCACAGCTCGGCCGCCAGCGCCATGGAGCCTTCGGCCGCCGCGACATTGCCGAGACCCGTGTAGGCGCGCGCGGCTTCGTAATGGCTTCCGCAGGCTTCGGCCCGTTCCGCGGCGGCGCGATAGGCCGAGGCGGCGAGGTCATGGCGTTCCGTGTGGTACCACGCCCAGCCGACACAGTTGAGGGCCATCGCCGCGTCGAGGTCCAGTCCGAGTTCGTCGAAGACGGCCAGCGTTTCGGCGGCGAGCGCGGCGGCCTCGGCCGCCCGCCCGGTCGCGGTCAGCACCAGCGCGATCCCGCGGCCGGTGATCGCGGCGTTGCGGCGATTGCCGTCACGGACGTAGGACGCGTGCGCCTGCCGGAGGTCTCGAAGAGCCTCGGCGTGCTTGCCTCGATAGTGCTCGGCCCAGCCGCTGTGCGCCAGCGTCGTGGTTTCACCGTGACCGTCACCGATACGGCGGAACAGCGCGAGTGCTTCGCCGTAATAAGCGGAAGCTTCGTCCAGGTCGCCGCGATCGACGTGCGCGACCCCCAGGTTCGCCGTGGTGGTGGCGAGCGCCCAGGTGTCACCGATCGCCTCGGCGGACGCGCGCGCCCACCGATGGGTCTCCAGCCACGGGTCCCAGAGTTTGGCCACGAAGAAGAAGTCGCGCAGGAAGAAGGCGAGCTGCCAGCACCTCTCGTGCTCGCCGCGGTCACGCGCCGTCCTGCACAGGGCCACCAGACCGGGCCATTCGGCGCGGAACCAGGACATCGCCATCTCGCCGTCGTCCATCCGGACCGGTTCCGGGGTTCCCGGAGCGAAGGCGATCTCCGGGACGAAGCGATGCGGGGTCAGTTCCTTGTCGGCCTGTGCGGCGCTTCGAACCGCGAAAGCGGTGAGCCTGCTGAATGCTTTCATTCCGTCCTCCGGGTCGGTGAGTACGAATTCGGCAGCGAACGCGCGCAGCAGATCGTGGAATCCGTATCGGTCGGGTTCTGGCTGGGTGATCAAATGGGCTTCGTGCAGCCGGTCGAGGAGGTGATCGGTTTCCCGGAGTGAAAGGGCGCTCAGCGCACTCGCGGAATGGAGGTCGAGATCGGTGCCGGGGTGGACGGTGAGCAGGCCGAAAAGTCTCGACTCGGCGGCACTCAGCTGCTGAACGGACAGCGAGAACGCGGCCGAGAGGGTGCGCTCGCCGTCGTCCAGCTCGCCGAGGCGAGCGGTTTCGTCTTCCAGCCGCCGGTCGAGTTCCGCGACGTCCCACGCCGGATGAGCGCGAAGCCTCGCCGCGGCGATCCGGATGGCGAGGGGGAGCCGGGCACAGCGCCGGACCACCCGGGTGACGGCCGCTCCGGCCGGCGCGCCGGTGACCGTGGTGAAAAGATCCACCGCGGCGGCGAGCGGAAGCATGTCCAACGTGACGTGCGCGGCGTCGTCGAGCGCGCTCAGCCTGGACCTGCTGGTGATCAGTACGCGGCACTTCGGCTCGGCGGGGAGCAGCGGTCGCACTTGAGCCGCGCTGACCGCGTTGTCGAGCACCAGGAGAAGACTGCGGCCGCGAAGCCGGGATCGGTACAGTGCCGCGCGATCGGCCGGATCGGCGGGAATACGGTCCGCCGGAACGCCGAGTACCCGCAACACCCTGTCGTGTATCGCGGTGGGATCGCCGGACTCGTGACCACGCAGGTCGATGAACAGACAGCCGTCGGCGAATCCCGATTCCAGCCGGTGCGCGCACCGGACCGCGAGTTCGGTCTTGCCGACACCGCCCATGCCGGACACCACGCAGACACCGCCGTCGGCTTCGAGCGCCGTGCGGATCGCCCGCAGTTCGGTGGTCCGGCCCGTGAAGGAGGGCGTGGCCGGCGGTAAGCCGGACGGCCGGACATCCGGTCGTGTCCTGCGCCGCACGAGCCCGCCCGGGAGCAACGGGGTCAGCTGTCCTTCCGCGTCCAGTTCCGCTTCGCACAATGCGGCGAGCGCGGGATTCGGCGCGGAGAGTCCTGTCTCGACCTTGCTGAGATAACCCTTGCTGTAGTGGGTGCGAGCGGCGAGCTCGGTGAGTGAAAGGCCTGCCGCTTTGCGGCGTCGTCTCAGTTCGGCTCCGAATGTGGCTCTCTCGGTCATCGGCACCCATCCTCGTCGGAGGATCAGTATCGGCTGGCCACGGAGCGGCTCGTAGGCTGAACGCCACACGCGGTGGACGGGAGGCCGAGGTGACCGGGACGACGACGGCCGAGGTGATGGCCGAGCTGGCCGCGCTCGAAGACCCGCGCGCACGCCAGGTGAACGAGAAGCACGGTGACGACCACGGGGTGAACCTCGGCAAGCTGCGCGCGCTCGCGAAACGGCTCAAAACCCAGCAGGGACTCGCGCTGGAGCTCTGGGAAACGGACGACACCGCGGCGAAACTGCTCGCGCTCCTGATCTGCCGTCCGAAGGCGTTCGAGCGGGCCGAGCTGGACCGCATGGTGCGCGAGGCGCGTACCCCGAAGGTGCACGACTGGCTCGTGAACTACGTGGTCAAGAAGAGCCCGCACGCCGAAGAGCTGCGCCTCGCCTGGTCCGCCGATCCGGATCCCGTCGTCGCGAGCGCCGGCTGGGCGCTGACCACCGAACGGGTGGCGAAGAAGCCCGCGGGCCTGGACCTCACGCGGCTGCTCGACGTCATCGAGGCGGAGATGAAGACCGCGCCGGATCGCTTGCAGTGGGCGATGAACCATTGCCTGGCGCAGATCGGGATCGACCACGCCGAGCATCGCGCGCGGGCGATCGGCATCGGGGAACGCCTGGAGGTGCTCAAGGACTACCCGACGCCGCCGAACTGCACGTCTCCGTTCGCGCCCGTCTGGATCACCGAGATGGTGCGGCGGCAGCACGCGTAGCGTCCGCCTTGATGTCCTCGAACTGGGCGCCCATCCGCGCCGCGAGCGCTTCCGCCGCCCGCAACGGCCGGACCATCACCTTGAAGTCGGTGATCTTGCCGTCGGTGTCGAAGGTCAGGAGGTCGCAGCCGTTGATCTCCAGCCCGTCCACCGTCGCTTCGAACTCGTACACGTGGTGCGCGCCGTCGTGGATCTCGCGCACGTAGCGGAAGTCCTCGAACACGCGCAGGACGCCGCGCAGGATCGCCGCGGTGATCGCCTTTCCCTGGTACGGCTTGAAAGCCACGGGGCTGGTGAAGATCACGTCGTCGGCGAGCATCGCCTCGATCGCGGCGGCGTCCTTCGCTTCGACTGCCTGACGGAACGTGGGCATGAGCGATCTCCTCATAGTCAACTTGTTGAGTAGATGCCGCCGAGCTTAGGTGATCGCCGAGCAAGCTGTCCATCAAAGTGACTAATCAACTTTGCGACTAGTCCGGGTGGCGATACCATCGCGCCATGGCGTTGCGGAACGCGATCCTCGCGATGCTCCTGGACGGCGAGTCCTCGGGCTACGATCTGGCGAAGGGCTTCAACGCGTCGGTCGCCAACTTCTGGACCGCGACTCCTCAGCAGCTCTACCGGGAGCTCGACAAGATGGAGTCGCAGGGCCTGGTCGCGGCCCGGATCGTCGAACAGGAGCGGCGTCCGAACAAACGGCTCTTCTCCTTGACTGACGCCGGCGCGACCGAACTCGCCGAGTTCACCACGCGAGTACCGAAGCCGACCGCGATCCGCGATGAGCTGCTGGTGCAGATCCAGGCTGTCGAGGCGGGTGACGACGGGCGGATCCGGCGCGCCGTCGCGGACAGGATGGCCGCCGCCGAAACGAAGCTCAAACGCTTCGAGCGTCTCCGGGACCGCCTGCTCGGCGAGTCCACCGAGGCCGAGTTCTTCGCGACCGCGCCGCGGGTCGGCCCGTATCTGACCCTGGCCCGCGGGATCGCGTTCGAACAGGAGAACATCCGCTGGTGCGAACAGGTTCTCGCGGTGCTCGACCGGCGCGAGGCCGCGGGTTTCGGAGGTGAACGGCTTGACTGAGCAGGAGAAGGGCCCGGCGTTCCGGCAGGTGGTGCTGGACTGCACCGACGTCCGCGCGCTCGCGGAGTTCTACCGGCGTCTGCTGGTCTGGAACTACCGCCCGGGTGACGAACCGCCTCGGCCCGGCGCCGAGGACAAGGACTGGCTGGTGCTGAGAAACCCTGATGGCGGGGCGCAAATCGCCTTCCAGCAGGTCGATCGGCTGGAAGAAGCGAGCTGGCCAGATCCCGCGCCGGTACCCCAGCAACTGCACCTGGACCTGACCGTGGACTCGGTCGAGGAACTCGATGTGCAGCACCGCCGGGTCCTGGAACTCGGCGGGCGGCTCCGCTCCGACCGCAGTGATGACCCCGAAGAACCTCTGCGCGTCTACGCGGATCCGGCGGGGCATCCGTTCTGCGTCTTCGTCGCCTGAGGTGGCGGCGTGTGTGGATTTCGGGACGTCAGATGACCGGAAATCAGGCGCGGCAGAGCAGCGCGTCGGGAGTGCGGTTCGAGCCGACGCGGCCGGTGTACGCGACACCGGCGACGTATTCACCCGGCGCGCATTGGCCCTTGTAGTGACCCGACGCGAAGTCGCCACCGGGAGCCCCCGACGGCCGGCTGTCGCCGCGGTCGAACCAGACCGTCCGGCCGGTGCGGCCCAGTGGAGTGGAGGACTTCCCGCACAACAGGGCGGAGAACGCCGCGCCGGTGACGCTGTAGCCGACGGCAGCGTGCTCGGGCGGGCATTGCACCTTCGTGTACCCGGACGCCCAGTCGGTGTCCACATAGGTCTCACCGCGGACCACGGCGTAGTCCGCCGGAACGGCGAGCGTGCCGGTGCACAGACCCCGGTTGCCGGTATGGGCGAGGCCGGTGAGCCGCTGGCCGTCGGGACAGACACCCTTGCGAGCGCCCGGATTCCAGTCCGCCTTCGAACGCACCTCGCGGGAAGCCTGGAAATCGGCGTAGTCGAGATTGAGCATCGACCAGCGCTCAGCCATCGGGATCTGCCCGGTACGGGAAGGCGAGTCCACCAGGCGTCGCCAGGCCGGGCCACGCCAGTCCGTGCCGTCGAGCACGTCGACGCGCCGGCCCGCGGTGTCCCACGAGAGCAGCGACCAGCCGTTGCCCCCGCCGCCGTCGTGGAAACCGACCGCGGGCCAGTAGGCGAAATCGGTGTCGTTCTCGGCGAGGTAGCCGACGAAGTTCTCGAACCAGGCCCGGCTCGCCGCGTCGGTGGTGTGGCGGCCTTCGCCGAACTCGCTGATCCAGAGCGGCGCGGTGTAGTGCTTGCCGGTCTCCGCCGAGACGAAGAACGCTTGCCGGTGAAGGACATCGCGGAGTTCCCGCGGAGACAGGTCCCGGTAGCGCGGGTCGTGGGTTTCGCCGGTGCCGGTCGCCCCGGAATGGTTCGGACCGGTGTAGCCGTAGAAATGCGCGGCGTAGACCAGTTTCCCGGAATCCACGAGCGTGTGTGACAGCGTGCGGGCGGGCTCCAGCGTGGGCCTGCCGTGGGGAAGACCGTCCACGGGCACACCGGTCCAGTTGATGCCCTCGACGATCAGCAGCAGGTCCGGATTGGCTTCGGTCTGGATGCGATCGGCCACCCGCTGGCTCGCCCGCTGCCAGTCGGTGCCGTTGCCCCAGCCCCAATTGGGATCGTCGAACACGTTGCGGCGGACCTCGTTGTACAGGTCGGCGCCGACCACCCGCTTGTTCGCGGCGTAGCGGCGGGCCATGAACAGCCAGTCGTCCTGCCATCGCTGTTCGGTCTGCGCGGTGTTCCAGCGTTCGTTGCCGTCGAGACCGCAGCACCAGCGCGAGGTGGTGGTGTGATTGTTGAGGATCACCGCGAACCCGCGAGCGGTCAGCCGCGTGACGACGCGGTCGTAGACCTGCAGCGGGGTCAGGCCGCGCAGGTCCGGATTCGCCGGCAGTCCGGGAACCGGTGCGGTGTCGTGGATCATGGCGTTGGAGAAGGGAAGCCGGACGCTGTTCAGCCCCAGTTCCGCCAGTCCGTCGATGACCGTGTCGATCGATACCCGGTCCAGCCCGAGCGGCGTCTGATACGCGATTTCGCCGGCGTGGTGCGTGGCGGGATCGTTCACGTCGCCCGACCCGTTCCACGTCCCGCTCGCGCCGTGCCAGTTGGCGGCCTTCAGTTTGAACCGGTTGCCCGCCGCGTCGACGATGTAGCGCCCGCGCGTACTGAGCGGGGCGACCCAGCCCGACGGGTCCGCCTCGGTTCCGGCGGCCGCGAGCGGGGGAGGGGGAACCACGACGCCGACGGTTACCAGCACCGCGAGCAGCACACTCTTGATCCTCACCCGCCGGAGGCTAGCCATGCGCACCATCGGTTGTATACGGACGATCGGGTTCACTCTTGGTAGCTTCCCGTCATGACCACCGCGTTGATCATCGGTGACCTCCAGCGAGGCATCACGGGCGGCTATCCGTTCGCCAAGCGAGTCATGCCGCCGCTCACGGCACTGCTGCCCCGGGCCCGCGCGGCAGGCGCGCTCGTCGTGTTCGTGCGTTTCGCGCTGCGGGGCAACGGCTCCGACCTGCCTCCGGGGAACCCTTTGTTCAAGTCGTTCCACGAGGCCGGTGACACCTTCCACGAGGGCTCCGCCGGGACCGGGATCGATCTGCCGGTCGCCGACGAGGACGTGGTCGTGCTGAAGCGCCGTGCCAGCGCGTTCGCCGGTACGGATCTCGATCTGGTGCTTCGTGCGCGGGGCGTCGACACCGTCGTGATCGCCGGGGTCGCGACCAGTGCGATGGTGGCCGCGACGGCCTACGACGCGGCGGACCGCGGCTACCACGTGACCGTGCTGCGCGACGGCTGCGCCGACGGTGATCAGGCGATGCACGACTTCTTCGTGGACGCGGTCTTCCCGAGCCGGGGGTTCGAGGTCGTGTCCTGCGAGGACTGGTCGTGAGCGGTCTTCGATAAATGCCAGGCGGGATCCGCCCTTGATGTGGCACGGTGCACGGTGAGCTGATCAAGGGGGCTGGGAGATGGAGACGCGGCGACTCGGGCGCACCGACGTCGAGGTGACCCGACTGGGGTTCGGTGGCGGTCCGCTCGGCGGGCTGTTCGCGCCGCTGGACGACGAGACGGCCGCGGGGGCGCTGGCCGCGGCCTGGGACGGCGGGATCCGGTACTACGACACGTCGCCGCATTACGGCATCGGGCATTCCGAACGACGGATCGGTGAGTTCCTGCGCTCGCGGCCGCGTGATTCCTACGTCCTGTCGACGAAGGTCGGCCGCCTGCTGGTGCCGCAGGACGCGGACGGGAAGAGTGATCCGGCCGGTTTCCACGTCCCCGCCACGCATCGCCGGATACGCGACTTCACTCGCGACGGGATCAGGCGCAGCGTCGAGGATTCGTTGGAGCGCATGGGCTTGGACCGGATCGACGTCCTGTACCTGCACGACGCCGAGGAATACTTCGACGACGCGGTTCGCGAGGGTTATCCGGCCCTGGCGGAGCTGCGGTCCGAAGGGATGGTCGGCGCGATCGGCGCCGGAATGTACGACACGGCCATGCTCACCACCTTGGTGCGGGAGACCGACGTCGACGTGATCATGCAGTCCGGCCGCCACACGTTGCTCGATCACAGCGCGCTGGACACGTTCCTGCCCGCGTGCCGGGAACGGGGTGTCTCGGTGATCGCGGCGTCGATCTTCAACTCCGGACTGCTCGCCGCGCGCCGGCCGGTCGAGGGAGCGTACTTCGATTACGAGGCCGCGACACCGGAAATCGTGGAGCGGGCGAACAGGATCGCCGACGTGTGCGAGGCACACGGCGTCACGCTTCCGCAGGCGGCCATGGCCTTCCCGCTCCGGCATCCGGCCGTCGCCGGGATCGCGGTGGGAATGCGGTCCGCCGAGGAGGCGCGGCGCAACGTGGAGTCCTTCGCGGTAAAGGTGCCCGCGCGGCTCTGGGCCGATTTACGCGCCGCGGGTTTGATCAGTCCGGACAACGATTAGGGTGGTTTGATGGCGTCGGTCAGGCAGGTACAGGTCACTTTCGATTGCGCGGAACCAGAGCGTGTCGCCCGTTTCTGGTGCGAGGTGCTGGGATACGTCGTGCCGCCGCCACCGGAAGGGTTCGCCACCTGGGACGACTACACGCGCTCGCTGCCGCTTGAGAAGCAGGACAAGGGCTTCGTGTGCAGTGATCCCACCGGCGTGGGGCCGCGGCTGTACTTCCAGCGCGTTCCCGAAGGCAAGGTCGTCAAGAACCGGGTTCATCTCGACGTGCGCGTCGGCACCGGGCTCGTGGGCGAAGAGCGTCTCGCCGCGCTCGAAGCCGAATGCGCCCGGCTGGTCGCGCTCGGCGCGATCCGTGATCAGGTTCTGCTCGCGGACGAAGAAAACGAGTCCTGCATCAATATGCGCGATATCGAGGGCAACGAGTTCTGCCTCGACTGACACTCTTTCGGCTGACCGCCATTCGCGGGATCGATTCGCAACCGTTGCACAACTCGTGTATCGTCTTGCATCGCTCACGAAGCGAAAACGACCACCTGACAAACGTGGGTGACGTGCCGTTTCGTCACCCTGCGGGCCCGGCCATCCTCCCCCTCGTGCCGGGTTCCGGAGCCCGGCGGCGCCCGGCGGAAGCCGGCCCCCTCCCGGTCGATCCGTGGCGCCGCCGGGAACTCAGCGCTCTCGTGATCGTGGCCGGTCGTGGTGGGAAGACACGCGCGGCGGCCTCGTCGCGGCGGTCGGAACGGGGCGTGATCTCGTAAGCTGGCCGCGGTGTGCACCCGCGCGGGGGAGGACTGCACCTGGATTCGTGAGGTGTCGATGGACGTCGATGAGGTGAGCGCGGGCTCTTGGACTCCGGGCATGGTCGCCGAGGAGCTGGGCATCTCTCCGGTGACGCTCCGGACCTGGGCATCCCGTTACGGCGTCGGTCCTTCCTTGCGGCCGGACGGGCGTCATCGGCGTTACTCCGACGCCGACGTCCGCAAGCTCCAGTACATGCGGCGGCTGATCGGCCGCGGCATCAAGCCGCGCGAGGCGGCGGCCGCCGTGTTCTCCGGTTCGGAGGACGCTGTCCGCGAGATCTCCCTCGATGAGCGGGCGGACGAGCTCGAACGGGCCGCGGAGGCTCTCGACTTCACCGTCGTCGCGGCTCTCTTGGACGAAACGCTCGACACGATGGGCGCGGCGAGGACGTGGACCGAAATACTGTTGCCGATCCTGCGCGACCTCGGCGTCCGCTGGAGCCGGGGTGATGTGTGCTTCGAGTCCGAATGGGCGCTCACCAGCGAGGTGTCTTACGCGCTACAGCGCTACGTCGCCCGGTTCGCCTACACGCCGTCGGATCGTCGCGTGCTCATCGCGTGCTGCCCCGCGGAACGCCACAGCCTGCCTGTCGAAGTCCTGCGCGCGTCGCTGGCGGAGGTCGGCATCCCCGCCGTCTACCTCGGGCACATGGTGCCGGCGGAGACCACCGCGGGGATGGTCGCCAAGCTCGAACCGGTGCTGGTCGTGTTGTGGTCGATGTCCCCGACGACCGTCGACAACCTGTTGCGGCAGCGCCTTCAGCGCCGTGGTTTCGACGTCGCCGTCGCGGGCCCCGGCTGGGACGGGCTCAACGTCCGTGGTGCTCCTTGGGTGAACGACCTGGCGGGCGCGATGGACCTCGCCGCCGAGCGGATGAAGGCCTGACGCCCTAGGATCGCATCGATTATGAATCGAAAGAAGAGTGGTTCCGATCCGCTGTGGCTGTTCGGTGATCAACTGGGACCGCACTTCCACGGCACGGCCGGGAATCGAGACCGTGAGATCCTGCTGATCCGCTCGGCCGCGGCCTTCGCGCGCCGCCCGTACCACCGGCAGAAGATCCACCTCGTCGAAGCCGGAATCCGGCGGCTCGCCGCGGATCTCGGCGACCGAGTCCGAATCGTCGACGCGCCGACCTACGCGGACGGGCTGCGCCGATTCGGACGGCCGGTCGTGGTGCACGAACCCGGCTCGCACGCCGCCGAGGCCCTCGTGCGGCGTCTGCAGAAGCAGGGTCTGGTCACGGAAGTGCTTCCGACGCCGGGATTCGTCCGGTCCAAAGAGGACTTCGCGACCTGGGCGCGGGACCGGCGGCGGTTCGTGATGGAGGACTTCTACCGCGATCAACGCCGCCGGTTCGGTGTGCTGCTCGAACCGGACGGCGATCCGGCCGGCGGGAAATGGAACTTCGACCACGACAACCGGCGTCCCCCGCCGGGGCGATCCACGCTGCCCGTTCCCGCGCCCTGGTTCCCGTCCGAGGACGACGTGGACGAACAGGTGCGCGCGGACCTCGACAAGGCGGAACGGGACGGTGAGATCCACCCGGTCGGTGTCGACGGTCCACGCCTTTTCGCCGTCAGCCAGGCGGAAGCGGAAGAGGCGCTGGACCGGTTCCTCGACCACCGGCTCGCGACTTTCGGCCCGCATCAGGACGCCATGCTCAGCGCCGATTGGGCGATGTCGCACGCGCTGCTGTCGGTGCCGCTGAACCTCGGCCTGCTCGACCCGCTCGACGTCGTCCATCGTGCCGAGGAACGGTATCTGTCCGGTACGGCGCCGCTGGCGAGTGTCGAAGGGTTCGTCCGGCAGATCCTCGGCTGGCGGGAGTGGATCTGGCACCTCTACTGGCATCTGGGGCCGGACTACCTGAAGAGGAACGAACTCGACGCCGATCGGAAGCTGCCCCGGTGGTGGCGGGAGCTCGACGCCGACACGGTCGAGGCGGCCTGTCTCCGCACCGCACTCGCCGGTGTGCGGGATCGCGGCTACGCCCACCACATCGAGCGGCTCATGGTGCTGGGAAACCACGCGCTGCAACGCGGTTACGACCCGGCGGAGCTCACCGGCTGGTTCGCCACCGCGTTCGTCGACGGGTTCCCCTGGGTCATGCCCGCCAACGTCATCGGGATGAGCCAGTACGCGGACGGGGGGATCGTCGGCACGAAGCCGTACGCGGCGGGCGGTGCCTACATCAGCCGCATGAGTGACCACTGCGGTGGATGTACCTACAACCCGAAGAAACGAGTGGGCGAAGACGCCTGCCCGTTCACCGCGGGTTATTGGGCTTTCCTCGACCGCAACGCCGATCGCCTGGCGGGCAATCCCCGGATGCGCCAGCCGTTGAACGGTCTGCGCAGACTGTCCGACCTACCCGACGTCGTGGCACAGGAGAATCGGCGGGATCGGTTCTGACCGGAAGGCGTCATCCCACTTCGCCGAGCCAGTCCGCGATGTCGTCGATTACCGCCGCGTCGACGTGGTTCGGCTCCTCGTAGCCGGCCGGTGTGGAGGGGCCGGTGCCGGGGAAGAACAGGTGATCGCCGGCGGCGTGGACGTGGATCGTGACGTCCGGACGGTGGGCCAGGCCTGTTCGCCAGCGCGGCAGATCGTCTTCGACGGTCACCTGGTAGTCGCGGCCGCCTTGGAGGACGAGCATGGGTTTGTCCAGCCTCGCCGCCGTCGCGACGGGATCGTAACCGCGCTGATCGAGCCAGTACGACCCGGAAAAGCCGAACGGCAGGTCCGTGCCCGGAGTGTCGGGGGAGAGGCCTGGGCTGTCGACGTTCGCCGCCTGACGGGTGAAAAGGTCGACGGTGTCTTGGTCGATGAGTTCAGGGGCCGTGGTCATCAGGTGGCGGGCGACGCGGATCGCGGCGTGGTGCATCGGCTGGGTGTCGCCCGCCAGGACGACCAGTCCCGCGACGGCGGGCTCCGCGAGCGCGACCCGGGGCGCGACCTTGCCGCCCATGCTGTGGCCGAGCACGAACACCCGGTCCACAGTGGACTCCCGCCGCAGCAGCCGGACGGCGGCCGTGGCATGGGGCACGTACTCGTCGGACATCGTGAATCCCGGGGCGTTGGCCGCCTCCGGACTGCGGTAGGTGATCTTGTCGAAACGGAGCACCGCCACGCCTCGGGAGGCGAGCCCCCAGGCGAGGTCTTTGAGCGGCTTGTTCGGCCCGCTGGTCTCGTCGCGGTCGAACGGCCCGCCGCCGGGCAGCAGGACGACGCCGGGCCGGGCGCCGGGTCCGTCCGGCATGGTCAAGGTTCCTGGCACGGCCGAAGAACCGGCGCCGATCGTGACCTCGCGTTCGGTGAACGCCGAGGGATCCGCGTAGGGCGGCGGTGTCCACGCGGGCCCCGGCGCGGGCGTGAGTTGCAGGCCTTGCAGCAGGCCGTCCGCGTCGATTGACATGAGCACCGTGAGGTCGCCGCCCTCGCAGCGCACGGGAACGCGGGCCCGGACGAGATCCGCGGTGACGGTTTCGGCGACCGCGTCCCCGATGCCCGTGACGGCGCCGCGTTTGCCGATCTCGGCCGTCCAGGCGGCCCGCAGCGTCCCGGCCGGAACGGCGGCGCGCAACGGGGGCGCGAAGAGGGCCTCGACCTCGTCGAAACGTTCTTCGCGCAGCATCTCGGCTACCGCGGTGGCTGGCCCCAGGTTCATCACAACTACCTTTCTCATATTTTGCGAAAGGTAGCACATCGTGAGACCGTTGGGCGGTGAACGCGTTGGAACTCCTGGCACATCCGGTCCGCTTGCGCATAGTGCACGCGATGCGCGGCGAGCGGGTGCTCACGACGGCCCAGCTCTGCGCGCGCGTCCCCGATGCCTCGAAAGCGATGGTCTACCGGCATGTCGAACTCCTCGAAGCGGGTGGCGTCCTGGAGGTGGCGGAGGAACGACGGGTGCGCGGCGCCGTCGAGCGTGGCTACCGGCTTCGCCGGGATCGCGGGTCCCTCGATCCCGAGGCCATCGCGTCGGCGTCCACCGAGGATTTCCGCCGGAGCTTCGCCGTCGCGCTGGCCGCGCTGGTCGCCGAGTTCGACGCCTATCTGGACCGGGACGGGGCCGATCCGGTCGCGGACCTGGTCGGGTATCGCCAGCACGCCGTCTGGCTCTCCCGTGACGAGCTTGTCGAGCTGATCGGCGCGATGCGGCAGGCCATCGTCCCCGTGCTGTCCAACGAGCCGAGAGCGGACCGCGCCCAGTACCTGCTCAGCCCGATCCAGTTCCCGATCGAAGGCCCGGAACGGACGTGATCTTCAGGCGTCGCGAATGCTGAAGGTCGTGACGCAGAAACTGCCGTCTTCCGTGCGATCCGAGATCACGGTGCCTTTGGCGGAGCGGTTTTCGACGGTTCCCGCGACGTCGGCCAGAACGAATCTGGACGTCCCGCTGGTCCTGGTGATCGTGACACGTGAACCCAGCGGGAGCAGGGAGTCGATCTTGTCGTCTATGAATCGCTTCTGCTCTTCGCAGGCCAACGCGATCGCCCCCGCTTTGTCGTTTCCGGCGATCTTGGTGAGGAAATCCGTGATCACCTGAACACCTTTCTCCGGCGGCGGAACCGGGCGCCTCGTCACGGTGACCCTCGGCCGCGTCGCCCGGCTGACCGTCGTGGTGGTCGGGCTGTCTTCGCTGCTCGTGGGCACCGAAGTAGGTGTCGGACTCGAGGACGGGGCGGGCAGCGAGATGCCGTCGCCTTTGCCGAGCAGGAACCCGGGAGTGGCGAAACCGGTGATGCAGAAGGCGACCAAGGCGATCACCGCGATCAAGATCCCGATGGCGAGGCCGGGCTTCACGGTCGCCGGTCGGGCCGGTGTGTTCTGCTGGTCTGGGTAGCTCATCGGATTCACCTTCCGCGCGGATCTGAATTGGCGATCCGACGGCGGTCACCCGGCACGGGTTCCGACATTTCGTGGACCTTACGGATCCCCGGATTCGCTTTCTTTCGCGCTTGCGGCGCGCAAGGGAACCCGGCCCACCGCGTTTCGTCCTCTGGATGCGGTAGTTGCGCGGGCAACCATCGCGATCAGAGGACGAAACGCGGGACGACGGGTTCAGCAGGGTCGCAACAGCCAGCAGAGCCGGTAGTTCGCCTGGTAGGTCGTGGACGTGCCGGGCGCGACGATGTTCTGCGTCCGCGCACCGCCGTGCGACCAGTCGGTGAAGGCGTACTTCAGGTTGAGCGGTGGCAGGTTCTGCGGGCTGTCCGCGCTGATCGAGTTGGTGGATCCGGCGATCACCGTCCGGGAGAACGGCGTGCGCTGCTGGGTCCCGCCGACGGTGAGCAGCGCCTGACCGGGGTTGGAGGCGAAGTTCAGCGACACCGTCTTCGGCTGGAGATCGACGGTCTTGCTGCCGGTGCGCCCGGTCGAGTCGGTCGCCGTGAGCGTCAGTTGCAGGTAGGACGGGTACTCGTGGTCCGGAGCGACGAACGAGCCGGACGCGACGCCGGGGAAGTCCTGGACGTTGTGCGTATGGCAGGTGCCGTTGGCGGCGCAGTGCCGGATCGCGAGCCGCCAGGTCAGCGCCGAAGCCGGGAGCTCACCGTCTTGGGCGTCGACAGCGCGGCCGGCGAACGTCACGGTCTGGCCGACCGACCAGGTCAGCGTGCCGTCCGGGCTGTCGATGACCGGCACCGGATCGAGGCCCTCCGGGTTCCCGACGGTCACCCGGACCGTCGTGGTCGCGCTCGCGCCGTGCGAGTCCGTCACCTTCAGCCCGGCGTCGACGGTGGCGGCCGCGGTGTAGGTCCAGGTGGGGCGTGAGGCCGAGGAGTCGTCGTAGGCGCCGTCACCGTCGAGGTCCCAGGCGTAGGACAGGGTGTCCCCGGCGTCCGGATCGGTGGAACCGGTGCCGTCGAACTCGACCGTCAGCGGCGCCGGGCCGCTCGGCGGGTTCGCCGTGGCCACCGCGACCGGTGGCCGGTTCGTACCGCCGGGATGGCTCACGCGACGAAGTTCGCCGCTGCCCAGGGCGACGTAGAACAGATCGCCGCCCGGACCGGTGAGCACCTGCACCGGCGTTTTGACACCGGTCACGAACGGCACCAGCTTGCTCGGGCTCGGCAGGCCGCCGACGGTCTGCATCGCCCAGATGCATCCCCGGGAGGAGTCGGCGAAGAACAGCGCGCCGGAGTACTCGCCGGGGTAGTTGCTGCCGGACTCGAAGGCGATACCGCTGATCGACGAGCCGCCGGTGGGACACGGATCGGTCGCGACCACCTTGTCCCGATGGTTGTAGGCGTAGTACGGCGCCGATTGCCCACCCGCGGAGTACAGGGACTCGCACAGGTCGAGGTTCGTGCCGTCGTACCCGGCCTGCCTGGAGGCGCCTTCGAAACAGGGCCAGCCGAAGTTCTCCGCCACCGAGTCGCCGACGTCGGCGACTCGGTTGATCTCCTCCCAGGTGTCCCAGCCGACGTCACCGGCCCAGAGCTCGCCGGTGCCCGGCCGGAAGCCGAACCGGAACTGGTTCCGCCCGCCGTAGGCGATCACGCGCCGGGCGTTGGCGTCGGCGCTGCTCGCGAAGGGATTGTCGGGGAGACCTTCGCCGGTGTCGGGATCCAGGCGCAGCAACGCGCCGTTGAGCAGGACAGGCTCGCCGGCGGGGCGTCGCGGTGACTGCGAACGCAACGCGCCGCCCTCGGCCGTCGGCGGCGTGAGGTTCGTCCCGGCGGGCGAGGGCGGGTCGGCGCAGGGGTTTTCGACCTGGCCGTAGTCGGCGAAGTTGAAGCTGGCGCCGTCACCGCCGCCCGCGTACAGAGCACCGTCCGGCCCGAAGGCCAGCGCGCCGACCGAGTGGCTGGGGAACTGCTGACACCAGCCCGTGACCAGCGGTTTCTCGCTGGCGGCGACGCCTGCCTGGCCCATGGTCAGCCGGGAGACGCGACCGGTGACGACACAGCCCTTGGCGGTGGCGCCCGGCGGGGTCGGGCAGGCGTCGCCCCACTGCGGCGGAGTGCCGCCGGGCGACGCGTCGAGGGTGTAGGAGACGTAGACGTAAGGCCTGGCGGGGAAACCGGGGTCGACGGCCAGCCCGAGCAGACCGCGGTCCCAGAAATCCTGAGTCTGGGGCCGCAGGTCGGCGAAGACCGTCGCCGTCGGGTCGGCGAGCGAGTCGAAGACCTTGACCACTCCGCTCTTCTCCGCGACGAACACCCGGCCGTCCGGCGCGAACGCGGTGGCGGTCGGCGAACTGAGCCCGCCGATCGCCACCGTGTCGGTGAAACCGGCGGGTACCGCGGCCTCGGCGGGTGCCGCGGCGACGAGGGCGACCGCGAGGGTGCCGACGAGCGGACCGACGACGCCGATTGCCAGCGCACGTCGTGATCTTCGAGGGAACAGCGTACGACGAGAACTCATCACACGGACTCCTCCTGCGCGGGGACCGGAAAGAACGCGACAGCTGCCCGGTATGGCGTGAGACGACCGAAAGTTGTTACGGCCGTGCGGGAAATACGCACAACTCGCCAAAAACGCGCCGGGCGCGGCGGCTCCTCACGCGTGGCTGCCCGGCCTTCAGATCGGGCGTCAACTCGAGTTCGGCGTCGGCCAGGTCTGGTCGCTAGCGCCTTCGCCGGACGGCGCGAGTGTCGTCGCGGCCAACGGCTCGGCGGTCGTGGAATGGCGCTTCTGCCCGACGGATCGTCACTCCGCCCCTGCGTCTGATCGGGCACCTGCCGCCGACCGGTACGCGGCGATCCTGACCCGCAGGCCGCGCAGGTGGACCAGATCGATGTCGAAGGTGGACACCGGCCGGTAGCCCGGGGTGGACCCGGCGGACCGGCAAGGACCGTTGACGTAGACGAAATCGTCGTCCGGTTCGTACCGGGGCTCGGACCAGATCGCGGGATCCCCGGCCCCGCTGTCACCCCGGCGAGCGCGCGCCTGCCAATAGAGAGGCAGCTTCATGATCTCGCCGAGCGCCTTGTCGAACGCGGCGAGGTCGGCGGCGGCGATCCCGAAGCCGCGCCCGTTCCACACGCGAGGTGCCCAGTACCCGTCGCCGACGGCATGGGCGAAGAGGGCGGTGTCCTCGGACGCGGTGATCGTCCAATCGGCCACGGTGGTGAGTGTCGGCATGAGGATTCCCGATCGTCGTGGCCCCCAGGTTCGGCACACCGTAATCGAGCGGCTTCACGCAGTGGTACCACCGGCGGTCCGCGAGTGTTGCGCCGACTGGCCGCCGCGCACCCGAAGTGCCAGGTCCAGTGGGTCCCTTCCCGGAGCCGGACGCAAATCTGTTCATCTTCGGTTCATCTGTCGATCACCGGATTCCGCGAATCGTGCGAGGTTGTTTCGCTGAATGGCCCGATACTGGTCGGAAGCTTTGAGCCCCAAGTCCGTGAAGGCCTCCTTGAGGGACCCAGAGTCCCTCAAGG
>NZ_JBHXJK010000127.1:0-24586 GCF_042723255.1 Amycolatopsis thailandensis | reverse complement strand
GGGGTGGGGTGTTTTTGTGGGCGGGGGGGTGTGTGTGGCTCAACCCACTCATTTACCCCCCCCTCCTCCCCTCCCGGCCCCCCCCCCCGACACCCGAGACCGGCATGGACGCGAGCGAAACACCACGCCACCTTTGCCTTACCCCTCAATAACCCGAATCGTCACTCACGACCAGCGGAACCGCTAAAGCCCGTTGCGCGCCACCACGTCCGCGTAGAACCGGGCGCTGTCCTTGACCACCCGCTCCTGGGTTTCGAAGTCGACGTGCACGAGCCCGAACCGCTGCGTGTACCCCATGGCCCACTCGAAGTTGTCGAGCAGCGACCAGGCCATGTAACCGCGGATGTCCGCCCCGCCTTCGATCGCGGCGTGCACGGCGGCGAGGTGCTCGGCGAAGTACCGCACGCGGTTCGCGTCACGAACCCGCCCGTCCACGACCTCGTCCACGAAGGCTGCGCCGTTCTCGGCGATCACGAGCGGCAGGCCGGGGCAGTGGCCGTGCAGCCACAGCAGCAGATCGGTGAACGACTCCGGCCGCTGCTCCCAGCCGAGCGAGGTCAGGTCACCGCGGGGCGGCGTGACGTCCATCCCGCGCAGACCGGGCAGCGGGCAGTTGCTGTCGGCTTCGGGATCGTCCAGCGGGACGGCGCGGGCGGGCGCGTAGTAGTTGACGCCCAGGACGTCCAGCGGCTGCGCGATGAGTTCCAGGTCGCCGTCGGCGATCGCCGGTTCGAGCGTGCCGAGATGCGCCAGATCCGCCAGCAGTCCGGGCGGGTAGCCACGGCCGAGCAGGGGATCGAGGAAGAACCGGTTGTGCAGGAAGTCGAATCTGCGCGCGGCTTCGCGGTGCGCGTCGTCGTCCACATCGGTCAGGACCGGGGCGAAGTTGAGCACGATGGACACTTCCTGCTCGCCACCGTTGGCGCGCAACGCCTGCGCGGCCCGGCCGTGCGCGAGCAGCAGGTTGTGCCCGGCGACCAGCGCCGCGCCTTCGTCCCGGAGACCCGGCGCGTGATCGCCGTTGCCGTAGCCGATGAAAGCGGCGCAGAACGGCTCGTTGATCGTGGTCCACTGCCGGACACGGTCACCGAGTCCTTTGTGGACTTCCAAGGCGTAGTCGGCGAACAGGTTCGCGAGGTCACGGTCCGGCCAGCCGCCTTCGGCCTGCAGCGCCTCCGGCAGATCCCAGTGGTAGAGCGTGACCATCGGGGTGATCCCGTGCTCCAGCAACGTGTCGACAAGGCGATCGTAGAAGGCGAGCCCGCGCGGTTCGAGCGTGCGGCCGTCCGGCATGACCCGCGACCACGCGACGGAGAAGCGGTAGTACGGCACGCCGAGTTCGCTCAGCAGGCCGACGTCCTCGCGATAGCGGCGGTAGTGGTCGCAGGCCGGGTCGCCGGTGGCGCCGTCGAGCACCCGGCCCGGCCGCGCGGTGAAGGTGTCCCAAATGGACGGTCCGCGGCCGTCCGCCGTCGTCGAACCCTCGATCTGGTACGCCGCCGTGGCCGTGCCCCAGCGGAACCCGGCCGGAAAACTGCGTGTCACGCCGTCTCCACTCACTTGGCGGCCGCGGCGCGGCCTTCGGTCGCGGCCTGGCTCCAGGCCTGGTCGAGCGATTGCTTTCCCTCTTCGACGCGGCCGAGCGCGTGCCCGTACACCGGCCGCACCTCGCCGTCGCGCAGCCCGCGGTAGTTCGGCCGCAGGGCTTCGGCGGACGCGGCGAAGATCTTGCCGACCGGCGCTCCGCTGAAGTAGTCGCTGGTGTGGGACAGCACGGCCGGGTCCTGGTAGGCGCCCAGCGCGCTCGGCAGCAGCCCGCTTTCCAGGAAGATCCGCTTCTGCTGCTCGGGCGCTGTCAGCCAGACGGCGAGGTCGTAGGCCTCCTTGCGGTGCGCGCCCTGCTTCGGGACGGTCAGGAACGACCCGCCCCAGTTGCCCGCCCCGCCCGGCACCGAGGTGACGTCCCATTTGCCCGCCAGTTCCGGGCCGCCCGCCTCCTGGATCTGGGTCAGCATCCAAGCGGGACAAGTGATCGCGGCGAACCGGCTCTGCTTGATCGCCACCGTCCACGGCTGCGTGAAGGTGGTGACCGCCGCCGTCTCCTTCTTCAGCGCCATCCCGCCCGCGAGGTCGAAGGCCTTGCGCACGTTCGGGTTCTGGTCGGCGATGAACGTGTCGTCCTTGGCGAAATAGTTCTCCTGCGCCTGGTTGAGCATCGCCGTGTAGACGGTGCCCGCCGAGTCCGCGAACTTGACCCCTCCCGATCGCGAGCTGAACTTCTCCCCGGTTTCGGCGAACTTGTCCCAGGTCGGCCACAGCGCGGCCACCTGCTCGCGGTCGGTCGGCAGGCCGGCGTTCGCGAACAGGTCGCGGCGGTAGCAGAGGGCGAGACTGCCCATGTCGGTCCCGAGGCCCATCACGAACTTGCCGTCGTCCGCGGTGCCCTGGTCCCATTTCCAGCTCGGCCAGTTCTGCTTAAGGCCCTGCGCGCCGAACTCGGACAGATCGGAGAACTTGTCCGTCGACTGGCGGAACTTGGGGAGGTACTGCTCTTCGATCGCGACCACGTCCGCGCCGCCGCGTCCGGCGCCGAGGCCGGTGGCCAGCTGCCGGTGGTGCGTCTCGAAATCGGCGACCCGGCCTTCGACGGTGACCCCGGGGTGCGCCTTCTCGTAGTCGTCGAAGAGTTTCTCGTAGCCGAACTCGCCGAAGGTGGCGACGGTGAGCTTGATCGGTCCGGCGGCTTCCGGTTCGCTCGAACAGCCGGTGAGCAGCAGCGCGAAGGCGGTCAGTCCGGCCACCAGGCGGGATCCACGCGGGCGGGTCATCGTTCTCCTCGGTCGTGCGCGACTCGCGGACTGCGAACGCATCATCTCGTGGTGATCGGACGGTGGCAGCGCGTGCCGTCCCTTCGGACGACGGTGTTGCCCGAAGGGACACTCACGCGAGCCGTCTCGGCAGCTGATCGCCGACGGTCAGCCGGGAATCGGCGTGCAGTTTGGTCAGCACCCGGGACACCAGCGACTGCACCGTCCTCCTCGGCAGGCTCAGCTCCGCGGCGATCTCGGGATTGGACAGTTTCGCCGCCACCAGCCGCGCGACCCGCAGTTCCAGCGGCGACAGCGCCCCGGCGTGCCGGGGCCCTCGCTCGGCACGGCTCAGCACACCGTAGCGGCGCAGCCGGTTCTCCGCCCTGCGGATGCTCCACGTGGCGCCGACCGGCCCGAGTACCTCGCACGCCTCGGTGAGCGACCGGGTGGCGGCTTCGAGGTAGCCGGCGCGGCCGAGCAGTTCGGCGGCGTCCTCCAGGGCGGCCGCGAGTTCGATCGGGCGGCGGACCTCGCGGTAGTGGTCGGCCGCGGCCAGCACGCCTTCGGGGTCGCCGTCGATCAGCGCGCGGCATCGGGCGGCGGCCGCGGTGGCCCTGGCGGGGACGGACTCCATGCTCGCCTCTTCGTCGCAGACGGCGAGCGCTTCCCTGGCGACGGCGTCGTTCCCGGCCGCGAGCGCGACGCGGACGACGTCGGGAAGCCATTGGTGCCGCAGCATCATCCGCGCGTAGTCGGGACGCAGCACCGGAGCGACCAGGCGCAGCGAGTCGTCGAGCCTGCCGCGCTGTTCCGCGGCCATCGCCATGGCCGCCAGGTAGAAGTCGCAGCTTTCGCGTTCGGACGAGTTCGACGGCGAGTGCGCCTCGGCCGCCTCCAGATGTGCGCGGACGGAGACGCGTTCGTCCCGGTGGCCCGCGATGAGCGCGGCGACGCCGTGCAGCAACAAGGCGGCGGCGCCCGGCTCGCGCACGCCGTAGAAGGTGATCGCCGGACCGTCCTCGGTGACCGAGTCCAGTTCGGCCAGTGCCTCGTCCCAGCGGCCGGTCCAGTAGTAGTGCACGGCGGCCGAGACCTGCGGGCCGGTCGGCAGGCCGTGCCGCGCGGCCGTCTCGTACCCGGCGTGCAGCGTGGCGTCGGCCTCGTCGAGCCGGTCGAGGTTCTGCAAGGTGAAGAGCCGGTTGTCGAGCAGGTCGAAGCGCAGCGTCGCGAGGTCGGCCTCGTCGCCGGTGGTCTCGAGCGCGGCGTCGATCGAGGTCAGCGCCTGGTCGTGCTCGCGGCGGATCGAGTGCACGAGCCACAGGGTCTGCTGCGCGTGCGCGGCGGGATACCGCTCGCCCTTCTCGACGGCCTCGGCGTGCAGCCCGCGCGCGATCCGTTCGGTCTCGCCGAGATCGTCGAGGGTGCCGCGCCGGAAGTTGGCGAGCAGCGTCCGGGTGCTGGTGCGCCACAGTTCCGGCATCGACGGGTCGTCCGCGGTGTCGGCGAGCGCCTCGATCGCGCCGGGCGTGTCACCCCGGCGGTAGCGCAGCGCGGCGAGGACATGCCGCATCTGCGCCAGATCCGCCTTGCCGCCGACCGTCTTCACCGCTTGCTCGGCCTCGGCCTCGGGATCCTTTTCGAGCCGGAACAGCACGCGCACCAGCGCGGCGATCAGGGTCTCCCGCTGCTCGCCGGTGGGCACGGTGCTGTCGAGCGCGCCGCGCAGGAGGTCGGCCGCGATGTGCGGGGCGCGATTGGACACCGCGACGTGGTTGGCGGTGAGCCACTCGACCAGCCACGGGTCGTACGGCACCGGCCCGGCCGCCAGCTGCTCGGCGACCCGTTTGATCGGCGCCCCCGTCCGGGCGAGCGACTCGGCCGCACGGCGGTGCAGCGCGGCGCGGACCGGTTCGGCGATGCCGCCGTAAAGCGCCTGACGCTGGAACGGGTGGTGGAAGGCGAGTTTGTCGCCCGCGTACTCGATCACGCCCGCGGTGGTGGCCGGTTCCAGCTCCTGCAGGACTTCCAGCGGGCTCTTGCCCGCCAGCGCGGCGAGGTCCTCGACGGCGAACTCCGCGCCCAGCAGCGACGCGGTGCGCAGGATCTCCGTCGTGGCCGGGTCGAGGGTCTCCAGCGTGCGGCCCACCGCCGCGAGCAGCGACCGCGGCGCGTTCTCGGTGCCGTCCAGGGTCACCTCGGCCACGCCAGCCTTGATCCGCAGCGAACCGGTGCGGACCAGGTCGTGCGCGATCTCCCTGGCGTAGAGCGGATTCCCGGCCGCGCGCCGGACCAGCGGGCGCAGGCTCGGGCCGAGTTTCGCCGCGAGGATCACCTCGAACACGGTGGCGATCTCGTCGTCGGTCAGCACCTCGACCGGCATGATCTCGCCGTCCCTCGCCTCGACCCCGCGGCGCAGCTGGGCCAGGTCGCGACGGCCGTGCCCGGTGCGGGTGGCGGCGACCAGCAGCAGCGGCAGCTGGCGGGTGGCGGCGGCGAGACGCTGCCACAGCAGCACACTGGCCTCGTCGGCCCAGTGGAGGTCGTCGATCACCAGGACCAGCGGGCCCGCCGCGCAGGTCTCGTCGACCAGCGCCAGCAGTTTGTCCACAGTGGACAGGATCGGGTCGGCGGGGCCCCAGTTCCCGTGCGCGGGCTCGGCGTGCAGCTCACCGGCCAGTTTGGCCTTGGCCGGATCCGACGCGCCGTGGTGCACGCCGAGGCACTCCATGATCACCTGGAGCGGGAACCGTTGCTGGAGTTCGTCGGCGGCGGTCCAGGCGAGCTGGCAGCCGCGCGCCGCGGCGTTCGCCAGCCCGGCGATCAGCAGTTCTGATTTGCCGATACCGGGTTCGCCTTCGAGCCAGACCGGACGCCCGCGGCCGGCGAGCACGTCGGTGACGAACCCGTGCAGCCGTTCGACCTGCCGGGTCCGGCCGGGCAGGGTGCCCTGGCCGCCGCGTTCGATCGCCTTGGCCACCGGCGGCGGCACGATCCGCACCGGTGCCGGTTTCGATCCGGTGACAGGTTTCTCGCTGCCGTCCAGGATGCGCTGGTGCAGGTCGCGCAGCGGGGCCCCGGGTTCGACGCCGAGTTCGTCCTGGAGGACCCGGCGGGCGTCGCGGTAGGCGGTCAAAGCCTCGGTCTGGCGCCCGCTGGCGTGCAGGGCGCGCATGAGCGTCTCGTGCAGGGACTCGCGCAACGGATGTTGCTGCACCAGCGCGGTCAGCTCGGCCACCAGCTCGCGATGGTCGCCGAGGCCGAGCAGCGCGGTGGCCCGCAGCTCGATGGCGGTCAGCTGGAGTTCGGCGAGCCGGACGCGTTCGGCCTCGGCGAACGGGCCCGGCACGCCCGAGTACGCCTCGCCGCGCCAAAGAGAGAGGGCGGTGGTGAGCCGGGCGGCCGCGCCACGCTGATCCGCCTGGGCGAGGAGCCGCCGGGCCGCGGTGGCGTCCTGTTCGAACCGGCGGACGTCGAGCGCTTCGCGGTCCAGCCGCAGCGTGTAGCTCGATCCGGCCGAATGCAGTACCTCGTGCGCGTCGCCGCCCGCCTTGCGGATCGCGCCGCGCAGGCCGGAGACGTAGGTGTGGACACTGCCGGTGGCGCTGGCGGGCGCCGATTCGCCCCAGACGTCGGAGATCAGTTCGCCGAGCGGGACGGACTGGCCGCGGCGTGCCGCCAGGGTGGCGAAGACCGCGCGCTGGCGGGCGGGCCCGAGCTTCAGCTCGACGTCTTCGAGCCAGGCACGAGGAGGCCCGAGCAGCTCGACGCGCAGCCCGTTGGTCACACCGGCTCCATTTCTGTCCTCACCGAAAGTGGCCGGATCACTACCGTGCCCCGCAGTTTAGGACGTGCCCGGATCAGTTCGGTTGCGTACCCGGGCGTAGGTCAGATCGCGTCGCGCTGAGGGGGCACGGCGGGACGCGCGAAAGCGTGCAGCGGCGCGCACCACGGCTGCGCGGCCCCCAGGGCGCGGGTGGCGGACCACGGGGCCGACGTACCCGCTTCGGGCAGCAGCAGCGCGGCCAGCTCACCGGTCAGGCCCTGATGCTGTTCCTCGGTGAGATTCCGTTGGTGCGAAAGCAGATGGAGCAGCTCGACGGCGAGCCCGGCGGGCAGCGCGCGGACGTTGTCGAGCAGCCACTGGGGGATCCAGCGCGCCGTCAGCTCGTCGCCGACCTGGAGCAGCTGCTCGGCGACGCGGTCCGCGGGCGCGCCGGAGCCCGCCATCGTCGCGGCGATCTCCTGGTGCAGCACGGCGCGGATGGCGGGCGGGGTGTTCGCGGCGAACACCGAGCGCTCCAAGGGGACGCGGAACCGCAGACGTTCCCCCTCGGTTTCCAGCACCCGCGCGGCGAGCGCCTCCTCGACCGCTTCGATGAGCGCCCGCAGCTCGCGGCCGGTGACGCCCACCAGGTCGGCGACCGTGAACGACGAGCCGAGCAACGCGGCCGAAGTCAGCGTTCGCTTGCACGCCACGGAAAGCGTGGCGAGATGATCTTCCACCACGGCGGCGGCCCGGCCGTGCGGCGCGGTGCCGAGCTCGCGGCCTTCGGCGAACTCGGCGAACAGTTCGGACAGGTACGCGGGGTTCCCGGCGGTGTACTCGGCGGCGAACCCGAGGAACTCCTCACCGGGGTCCCTGGCCAGGGTCTCGTCGGCGAGCGCGGCGACGGCCGGGCCGTCGAACGGCGGCAGCGAGACGATCTCGCCGTCGACCCGCGAGCGGAGGACGTCGAGGGTGCGGCGCCGGGGGAGCGGGCGTGCCGAGCCGATCAGCAGCAGCGGCAGATGCGTGGTGAACCGGTGAAGCCGCTGCCACGCGAGCAGGCTTTCCTCGTCGGCCCAGTGCAGATCCTCGAAGACGAGCACCTTGGGCCCGGCTTCGCACAGTTCGGTGACCGTCTTGCCGAGGTCCTCCAGCGCTTCGCCGCCGAGGCAGTCCGCGATCAGGCTCAGCGGGACCGCGCTGGTCAGCTCGTCGGCCTCGACCCAGCGTGTGTGGCTTCTCGCCGTCGCGAGGACCTCCGCCAAGAGCGCCGTCTTGCCGCTGCCCGCCTCACCGTCCAGCCACACCGTCCCGCCGCGGCCGTCGTCCAGCAGCGCGGACAGATGATGGCGCACCCGGCCCAGTTCGTACTCGCGTCCGACGAAGGCGGGCGGCCGTTCGGGCTGGGCCTGGGTCGGCCGGTGGTGTTCCGGCTGGTCCTGGTGGTGCAGCGTCGGATCGTCGTCGAGGACCCGCTGCCGAAGGGCCAGCAGTTCCGGGCCGGGTTCGAGGCCGGACTGCTCGATGATCGTCTCGCGGGCGCTGTCGAACGCGGCCAGTGCCTCGGCCTGCCTGCCGGACCGGAACAACGCGGTGATCAGCATGCGGTGCAGGCCTTCGCGCAGCGGATGGCGCTCGACCAGCACGGCCAGCTCGCCCACGAGTTCGCGGTAGCCGCCCAGGTGCAGCGCGACCTCGGCCCGGCGTTCGAGCGCGCTCATGCGCAGTTCGTTCAGCCGGGCGCGCTGGGTCTCGGCGAACGGGCCGGGGATCCCGTTGAGCGCGGAACCCCGCCACTGCGCGAGCGCGGACCTCAGCGACTCCAGTTCCCGCCGGTGCTCTCCGGCGAGCCGGTGCGCGCGGGCCCGTTCCAGCTCGGCTTCGAAGACGTGGACGTCGACCTGGTGCTTCGGCAGGTCGAGGCTGTAGCCGGCGCGGCTGGCGACGAGCGGTTCGCCCACCGGCTCCAGCGCGCGGCGCAGCGCCGAGACGTAGGTGTAGACGATGCCGGTGGCGCTGTCCGGGGGCTGCTCGCCCCAGACGGCGTCGATGATCTCCTTGCGGGAGACGAACCGGCCGGCGTGCAGGGCGAGCGCGGCGAAGACCGCTTGCCGCTGAGCGGGCCCCAGGGCGATCTCGCCGTCGCCGTGCCGGGCGGGGGGACCGCCCAGGAGCCGCACCGTCAGCGAGGGAACCTCGTCCATGACCTGCCGCCTGTGCGTCCGACTTTCGAAGGGCGTCCTGCCCGGCGAAATCCTAGTGGCGCCGATGTGGGTTTCGCAATCAATCGGGCACCCTTCGTGTGGGTTTTGTCCGTCTGTTATGAGACATTCTCGGGTTTTGCCAGGGTAGTTCGGTTCAAGTGGATTCACGTTCGTGAACAGGTCTGAGGTTTGGTGCCCGTTCATGTGGTTTTCAGGGCTTGGACAGGTGAGGGGCGACTGGGCAAAGCCGCACGTTCGCAGGGGCAAAGTGTCGGCTGACGCTGGTCGTGGCATGCGTGGCTCTGCATGCTGTGACAGTGAGCCAGGATCATGAACAGTTCGCCGGGGACGTCCTGCTCGGTCTCGCCCACGACGGCAGGCTGGTGGTCGACGCCGACGAAGCCGAAGCGCGCATCGCCGAGCTTCGGCGGACTCTGGCCTACGGGTACGCCCTGCTCGCCGACCCGGACTACACCGGACCCGAGGACAGGCTCCGCGACATCCTCGACGAGCTTCCCAAGTACGTGGAGGCGTTTCAGCAGGCCACGAAGTCCTTCACGCCTCGTTGAGAACTCGTGGAGAGTTCGTGAAGAGCTCCTTCGCAGACTGTGTCCCATCCGACTGGGGCCGCGGATCAAGCGGAGGGGACAGAGGTGGACACGGAAACCCGACAGATCACCGTGGCGGTGCACGCGCCCGATCCGATCACCACGGCGGGCCTGGCCAGTCAGCTGGGCACGCAGCAGGGGATCGACATCCGGGACTGGGACCAGCGCGCCGAGACCGACGTCCTGGTGTTCGCCGCCGAATGGCTGACACCTGAGACCGTGCTCTGGCTGCGGCGGCTGGCCGCCGAGGACGGCAAGCCGGTGGTGCTCGTGGTGAGCCAGATCAGCGAGGCGGAACTCGTACCCGCGATCGAGTGCCGGGTGGTGGCGGTCCTGCCGCGCTCGGCGACGACCGGCGAACGCCTGGCGCACGCGGTCCGCGCGGCGGCCACCGGCGGCGGCGTGCTCCCGCCGAGCCTGCTCGGCGAACTGCTCAAGCATGTGGAACGGCTGCAGCGCGAGGTGCTCGACCCGATGGGCGTCAACACCGCCGGGCTCACCACGCGGGAGATCGACGTGCTGCGGCTGATGGCCGAGGGCAAGGACACCGTCGAGATCGCCGGCGAACTCAGCTACTCGGAACGCAGCGTGAAGCACATCATCCAGGGCATCACCGGACGGCTGAAGCTGAAGAACCGGCCGCACGCCGTCGCTTACGCGGTGCGGGCTGGGGTCATCTAGCTTTCCCGGGCCACAGGCGCTTCCTGTCCGCTTGCCAGTACATGAAGGCCCCCTTCCTTGCGCTAGGCGTAAGGAAGGGGGCCTTCATGTACTTCAGGTGAGAGAGCGCGAGTGAGCCGAGCCGGCGGTTTCGCGTGACTGGACGGACGGCACCCGTGATCAGACGGACGACACCCGTGCGTGGAGGGACGACACCCGTGATCAGCGGGACGGCACGATCGTGACCGGGCCCCGCCGCGTGTCGTCCATCTGGACACACGTGCCGTCCATCCCGTCACGGGTGTCGTCCGTCCGATCACGCGAAACCGCCACCGGCCCGAGTACGTGAAGGCCCCCTTCACGTACTTGCCGAAAAGCGAGTCAGGCGGGCTGGCAGGTCGGGCACCAGAAGAGGTTCCGCGCCGCCAGGTCGCTCCGCAGCACCGGAGTCCCGCAGACGAGACAAGGCAGCCCCTCGCGGCGGTAGACGTAGACCTCGCCCCCGTGCCGGTCCTGTCGCGGCGCGCGGCCGGTCGCCTCGGGCAGGTGTTCCGGCGCGACGGTGTCGATCCGTCCCACCCGGACACCGTGCCGCATGAGGGTCACCAGGTCCGCCCACATGTCGTCCCACAGCCCGCGATCGAGCGCGCGGCCGGGGACGAGCGGGGCGACACCGTGCCGGAACAGGACCTCGGCGCGGTACACGTTGCCGACGCCCGCCAGCACCGACTGGTCCATCAGCAGCGCCGCGATCGACGTCTTCGACCGGGAGATCCGGTCCCACGCCTTGTCCGGTTTCGCGTCCCGGCGCAGCGGGTCCGGTCCGAGCCGGGCCTTGATCGCGTCGACCTGCGGCACGTCCAGGAGCTCACACTGGTTCGGACCGCGCAGATCGGCGGAATGCGTCGGGCCGACCAGCCGCATCCGCACCTGCCCGACCGGTTCGCCGACCGGCAGCGGCACGTCGGAGAACGTGCCGTAGAGGCCGAGGTGGACGTGCACCGTCCCGTGTGGACCGTAGTCGTGGAACAGGTGCTTCCCGTACGCCTCGGCCTTCACCAGCACCCGGCCGTCCAAACGGGACGCTTCTCCCGTGAACCGCCCCTGCGGGCTGCTCACCTCGACCGGGTGACCGGCGAAACGGCGTTTGTGCAGACGTGCCAAGCGATGGAGCGTGTGCCCCTCGGGCATGTCAGTGCTCGGGCAGCGGCGGCGGCCAGCCGGTGTTCTCGTAGTCCAGGATCTGCTGGACGCGACGGCCGTGGCGCTCGTCCGGGCTCGGCGGGGTCGCGAGGAAGGCCTCGACGATCTCCGTGGCCTCTTCGGTGGTGTGCATCCGCGCGCCGACGCCGATCAGCTGGGCGTGGTTGTGCTCGCGGGTGAGCTTCGCGGTCTCGACGCTCCACGCGAGTCCGGCGCGGGCGCCCTTCACCTTGTTGGCCGCGATCTGCTCGCCGTTGCCGGAGCCGCCGACGACGATGCCGAGGCTGCCCTCGTCCGCGACGACGCGGCGAGCCGCCTCGATGCAGAACGCCGGGTAGTCGTCGGCCGCGTCGTAGACGAAGGGGCCGACGTCCTCGACGTCGTGGCCCTGCTCCTTGAGGTGGGCCACGAGGTGGTTCTTCAGTTCGAAACCGGCATGGTCAGAGCCAAGGTAAACACGCACAGCGCGGAGTCTGCCATCACGTTCCGGGACGAGCATGCTGTGGGGGTGGGCATCTGGGGACAGACCGAATCCGACATCAGGCTCGAATGGGGACCCGAAGGCGTCGAAGCCTTGGGCCGCGATTGCGCCGTTCTCGTCATCGTCGACGTACTTTCCTTCTGCACCACAACGGATCTCGTCCTGGGCAACGGCGGCCGCGTGCTGCCCGTCCGCTGGCGCGATCAGCGGGGCGAGGAAGCCGCGAAGGAGCGAGGCGCCATCCTCGCGGGTGAAGGCCACTGGACCTTGCGACCTTCGTCTGTGACGGAAATCCCTTCCGGCACGCTCCTCGCGCTCCCTTCCCCCAACGGCGCCACGCTCTGCGACGCCGCCGCCACGACCGGTGCCGAAATCCTGGCGGGCTGTCTGCGCAACGCGACCGCCGTCGCCGCACGCGCCGCCGAAATGGCGGACGGCGCGCCGATCGGCGTCATCCCGGCGGGGGAACGCTGGGGGATCGACATGCATACCGACGCGAAAACCTTCGGACCACTGCGGCCGTGCGTCGAGGACCAGCTCGGTGCGGGAGCGATCGTCGCCGCGCTGAGCGGCTACGGCCGCCTGTCCGCCGAAGCCCGTCTCGCTGCCATCGCGGCGAAATCGATCGACATCGCCGAAGCACTGACAGAGTGTTCTTCAGGGCGTGAGCTCGCCGCGGCCGGGCACGGGAACGACGTGATCCTCGCCGCACAGCTCGACACGAGCAGCACGGTTCCGGTGCTGCGCAACGGAATTCTGGAGGATCTGTGACTTGGCTCGAACTCGCCGACGGGGTGTACGCCCGCCGGTACGAGGAGCTGGACCTGACCGTCGGCCTGGTCGTGGGCAGCGACCGCTGCCTGGTGGTCGACGTCCGCGGTGACGTCGACCAGGGCGCCGAACTGGCCGCCGCGGTCCGGGAGATCACGCCGCTGCCGTGGTCTGTCGTCTACACCCACGCGCATTTCGACCACGCCTTCGGCACGACGGCGTTCCTGCCGTGCGACGTCTGGGCGCACGAAGGCTGCTTGGCCGAACTGACCACCTACGGCGACGGCGCGCGGCAGAAGTGGATTCAGCACTATCTCGGCGAAAACCGGCCGGAGATGGCGGAGGCGCTGAAGCGCACCGTGATCACCCTGCCGGACAAGCCCGTCACCGACACCGCCGAGATCGACCTCGGCGGCCGCACGGTCGTGCTGCGGTTCCTCGGCCGCGCGCACACCGACCACGATCTGTTCGTGCACGTGCCGGACGCGGGCATCATCTTCGCGGGCGACGCCGTCGAGAACGCCGAAGCGGGCTTCAGCGCGTTCTCCTTCAACGACGGCAGCTGGCTCGCCGAATGGCCCGCCGTGATGGACGCGATCCTCGCGTTGGAGCCGAAGACGATCGTGGCCGGACACGGGGATCCCGTCGACACCGCGTTCATCGAGAAGCACCGTGACGGCCTTCGCGAACTCGTCGCGCTCAAGACCCTGATCGCGACAGGGGACCTCACGACGGACGAAGCCGTCGCGAGGTCCTCCTACCCCGGCGATGTCACCAAGGCCGCGCTGGAAACGCCTTAGTGTTCTGGCTTGGCACCGTCAGTGCGTGATCGCTCGTGGCTGATGTCCCCAATGTGGCATTGGGGACGCTGAGTGTCCCCAATGCCACATTGGGGACATTTTGAGGACCTCGCGATACTGGCCTTTCGATGACTCAGTCGAAGTTCAGGTCCCCGCTCCGGGTGCGCTTCAGCTCGAAGAAGTCCGGGTAGCTCGCCAGCGCGCGGGCGCCGTCGAAGACCTTGACGGCGTCCTCGCCACGCGGGATCGAGGTGAGCACCGGGCCGAAGAAGGCGACGCCGTCGATGTGGATGGTCGGGGTGCCGACGTCCATTCCGACCGGATTCATACCTTCGTAGTGACTCTTCTTGAGCGCTTCGTCGTACTCGGTCGACTCGGCGGCCTCGGCCAGTTCGGCCGGGGCGCCGATGGCTTCCAAGGTCTCCTTGATGACCTTGGGGATGTCCTTGTCGCCCTGGTTGTGGTGGCGCGTGCCGAACTCCGTGTAGAAGTCGCGCAGGGCCTCCTCGCCGTTCTTCTGCGCCAGCGCGGTCGCGACGCGGACGGGACCCCAGCCGCGGCTCAGGAGCTCCTTGTACTGCTCAGGCAGGTCCTCGCGGCCGCTGTTGAGCTCGGACAGGCTCATGATCCGGAACCTCAGGTCGAGGTCGCGGTGCTTCTCCACCTCGAGGATCCAGCGGGAGCTGATCCAGGCGAAGGGGCAGATCGGATCGAAGTAGAAGTCGACCTTGGTCGTCTCGGACGGGGCGGTCATCAGGTTCTCCCAGTGCCATCGTCTTGGGGTGGGCCGGTACACACAGAGTGCTACACAGCGAGCCAACATCACGGCCGTCGGCGTTGTTCCCGTCGTCAGCGACGGCCCGGACATGATTGGATGCCTGTAGTTGGAAACCAAAACCGATACCGATGACCAGAGGTGCCAGTGCCCGCCCCCAACCTGACCCGAGACCAAGCCAAGCTGCGCGCGGACCTGCTCGACGTCGAGTCCTACGACATCGAGCTGGATTTGACCGACGGCCGCGGCGGTCCCGGTGAGAAGACCTTCACGTCGAAGACGACGATCAAGTTCGCGAGCGCCAGAAGCGGCGAAGCGTCGTGGGTCGACATCGTCGCCGAGGGGATCGAGTCGGCCGTCCTCAACGGGACGGACCTCGACGTCAGCGGGTACGTCGAGGACAAGGGCGTCGAGCTGCCCGCGCTCGCCGAGTCGAACGAGCTCGTCGTGGACGCTGTCTGCCGGTACATGAACACCGGCGAGGGCCTGCACCGCTTCGTCGACCCTGTCGACGACGGCGTGTACCTCTACACGCAGTTCGAGACCGCCGACGCCAAGCGCATGTTCGCCTGCTTCGACCAGCCCGACCTCAAGTCGGTCTACCGGCTCACCGTGATCGCGCCGAAGGACTGGAAGGTCATTTCGAACGCGCTGATCGAGTCGACCGAGGAGACCCCGGAAGGGGCCGTCCGCACCGTTTTCAAGGTGTCCGAGCGGATCTCGACCTACCTGGTCGCGCTGATCGCGGGCCCGTACAGCGAGTGGCGGGACGAGTTCTCGGATTCCCACCGCACGATCCCGCTGGGCATCTACTGCCGCGCCTCGCTCGCCGAGCACATGGACGCGGACAAGCTGTTCACCGAGACCAAGCAGGGTTTCGCGTTCTACCACGAGAAGTTCGCGACCCCGTACCCGTTCTCCAAGTACGACCAGCTGTTCGTGCCGGAGTTCAACGCGGGCGCGATGGAGAACGCGGGCGCGGTCACCTTCCTGGAGGACTACGTCTTCCGCAGCCGCGTCACCCGCTACGCCTACGAGCGCCGCGCCGAGACGCTGCTGCACGAGATGGCGCACATGTGGTTCGGCGACCTGGTCACCATGCGCTGGTGGGACGACCTGTGGCTGAACGAGTCGTTCGCGACCTTCGCGAGCGTGCTCGCCCAGGCCGAGGCGACCGAGTACAAGAACGCGTGGACCAGCTTCGCGAACATCGAGAAGTCGTGGGCGTACCGGCAGGACCAGCTGCCCTCGACGCATCCGATCGCCGCGGACATCGTCGACCTGCACGCGGTCGAGGTGAACTTCGACGGCATCACCTACGCCAAGGGCGCGAGCGTGCTCAAGCAGCTCGTCGCCTACGTCGGGCTCGAGCACTTCCTCGAAGGCCTGAAGGTCTACTTCGGCAAGCACGCCTGGGGCAACGCGACCCTGGCGGACCTGCTGGGCGCGCTGGAAGAGGCGTCGGGCCGCGACCTGTCGTGGTGGAGCGCGCAGTGGCTGGAGACCACCGGCCTCAACTCGCTGAGCCCGCGCTACGAGATCGGCGCCGACGGCAAGTACACCGCGTTCGCCGTCACCCAGACCGGCGCCAAGCCGGGTGCCGGTGAGCTGCGGACGCACCGGGTCGCGGTCGGCGTCTACGACGAGGACGAGAACGGCAAGATCGTCCGGAAGCACCGCGTCGAACTCGACGTCGACGGCGAGCGCACCGAGGTGCCGGCGCTGGTCGGTCTCCCGGCGGGCAAGCTCGTGCTGGTCAACGACGACGACCTGACCTACTGCACGATGCGGCTCGACCCGGCGTCGCTGACCACGCTGATCGACCGCATCGCCGACATCACCGACCCGCTGCCCCGCACGCTGTGCTGGTCGGCGGCGTGGGAGATGACACGCGAGGCCGAGCTCAAGGCCCGCGACTTCGTCACGCTGGTCCAGCGCGGTGTGCACACCGAGACCGAGGTCGGCGTGGTGCAGCGGCTGCTGCTGCAGGCGCAGACGGCGCTGAACTCGTACGCGAACCCGGCGTGGGCGGCGGACAAGGGCTGGCCGGAATTCTCCGCCCGGTTGCTGGACCTGGTGCAGGGCGCCGAGGCCGGTTCGGACCACCAGCTCGCGTTCGTGAACTCGCTCGCCGGCTGCGTGCTCGACGACAAGACGCTGCGGATCATCGCGGGCTGGCTCGACGGCACCGCGCCGCTGGAGGGCCTGACCGTCGACACCGACCTGCGCTGGCGGCTGCTGCACGCGCTGGTCGCGCACGGCAAGGCGGAGAACCCCGAGATCGACGCGGAGCTCGCCAACGACGACACCGCCGCCGGACGGCGTCAGGCGGAGCGCTCGCGGGCACTGCGGCCGACCGACGAGGCGAAGGCCGACGCGTGGCAGCGGGCGGTGTACGACGACGAGCTGCCCAACGCGGTCAGCGACTCGCTCATCACCGGTTTCTCCCACCCGGGGCAGAAGCACCTGCTCGGCGGCTACGTGACGCGCTACTTCGAGGTCATCGACGAGGTGTGGCAGCGGCGCTCCAGCGAGCGGGCGCAGCCGACGGTGGTCGGGCTGTACCCGTCGTGGGCCGTCGAACCGGCGACGGTCACGGCTTCGGACGAGTGGCTGGCCGGGGAGCACCCGGCGGCGCTGCGCCGTCTGGTGTCGGAGGGCCGGGCCGGGATCGTACGGGCGCTGGCGGCCCGGGAGTTCGACTCGCAGGCCGGGCTCTAAAGAGAGCTGAAGGGGCCCTTCACCGCATCTGATGCGGTGAAGGGCCCCTTTGCTGCGTCTTATGCGGGGAAAGTCCCCTTCAGCTCCCGGTCAGCTAGGGCTGCCCGCCTGGTCGCTCAGCATGCGGAGGGCGTTCACGAGACCGCCGGTGAGGTCGCCTTCCTTGAAGGAGGCCACCATGCTGGCCACGGCGAGCTTCGCACCGCGGTCGGGCAGGCGGTGCCGGGCCTGCGAGCCCGTCACGACCTCGATGGCGCGCTGGCCGGGCGACACGGCGACGACCACGGCGTCGGCCGGGTTGTCGGTCGAGGCCAGCAGGCCCTCGGCGGTGGCGCGGGTGTCCTCGCCGAGGTCGCCGAGGTACACGCTGAAGTCCAGGCCGGTCTCGCGGCTGGCCAGCGTCAGCGCCTCGTCCAGCCGGGCAAGCTGCTGGGTCGTGAATGGGCTGATCGGCCCAGCGGGTTCGTACATCTTGGCGGCGGAAACCCGGCCGCTGGAGGTAACGGCGGCGCCGTAACCGGGCTCTTCGTCAACAGCGGTGGACGAATGGGTCAGTTCACCAGTTGCCACGAGCGCCTCCCGTCACCGAAGCTCCGTTCGCCGCGTCGACGGCTGTCGCGCCGCCCGCGTGCGAATGCCTGGCGCCGACACCGTCGGGGTTGGCGCTCCACCACATGGCCGGGTACTCCCACGGCTGCCCCGGCCGGTACCGGGCGACGCCCGCGCCCTTCGACCGCAGCGTGGCCACCCCGCAAAGCGCGTAGATGGCCAAGGGGATCACCGCGAAGACCAGGATCGTCTCGACAAGGTTCACGCGCGTGAGCGTATCCGACCCTGATCGCCATCGCTGGGCCGCACCCACCCGCGCGGACGTGGTCCGCGACACCTACCGCTCACCGTCCGGAGGGCGCCGTCCGCCGCTTGCCGCGAAAGCGCTCCCACGTTGGGGCGAAGCCCTCAAGGCCGAAAGGTTGCAACTCAACGTACGGGCGGCCGCACCCGGCGCTGTCGTCTTGTCCGAGCCTTGAAATCCTCGTAGCTTTTTCACCTGTACGGGCCTTGCGCCCAGCTCCCCCACCCCAGCAGGTAACGCACCGGTCGCAGGAGGACATGTCATGCAGAGCACCCAGACACCCGGCCAGGCGATCATCGACGACATTTCGTCACTCTTCGAAATTGAATTCGTCCCCGGTACGCGTGTGACGGCGGGCACACGGGTTACGCGCGGTACTCGCGTCACTCGCGGTACCCGCGTCACCGCCGGTACTCGCGTCACCCGCGGCACCCGAGTGACCCGTGGCACCCGCGTCACCGCCGGAACCCGCGTCACCCGTGGCACGCGAGTCACTCGCGGCACCCGCGTCACGGCCGGAACCCGCGTCACCTGCGGCACCCGGGTCACTCGCGGCACGCGCGTCACCCGTGGCACCCGCGTCACCTGCCAGAGCGACTTCTCTCTCGCCGCCTGAGCTTCGAGCACGACCTGCCAGCAGGGGATTTGCAGCGGTAGCGAGCTTCACCACGGCATCATCGGCCCGCCCCGGCCGCCGAAAGGCAGCCGGGGCGCCGACGTGTTCAGGAACCGATCAGGCCGCCGTGCCCAGGTACGGCCGCCACAACGGGTCGGCCTCCTTGGAATGGGCCAGCAGCCGCCAGTGCGGCCCATGCGGGGCCCTCGGCACGACGCGCAGGCGCCAGCCGATCTCGGAAAGCAGTTTGTCCGCCTTCCGGTGGTTGCACTTGGCGCAGCAGGCCACGCAGTTCGTCCAGCTGTGGGGACCTCCACGACTGCGCGGGACGACGTGGTCGATCGTCTCGGCCCGCCCTCCGCAGTAGGCGCAGCGGTACCGATCGCGATGCATCAGCCCGGCCCGGGTCAGCGGCACCTGCGCGCGGTAGGGCACGCGCACGTAGGTGCTCAGCCGGATCACCGAGGGCACGGGCAGCGAGACCGTGGCGGCGTGCAGTTCGAGCCCTGCCGGGTCGCCGTGCACCACCTCGGCCTTGCCGCACATCACGAGGACCACCGCGCGCCGCAACGGCAGCGCCGTGAGCGGCTCGAACGTGGCGTTCAACAGCAATACCCGTCTGCGGCCCCAGGACGACGCCGTGGTCGTGGTGGGTACCGCCGCGGTAGACGGATCCCGCCCTCTACGCTGTCCGGGCGGGCGGGCAACACCCCCTGGCCGCGTTCCCGGCCCGCCCGGTGGAGCCCCGTGCGAGGGGGCACCTCCCGGATGGGCGCGCAACACGACCTCCGGCGCCTGTCCGGCCAAGGCTTGGCTCGGGACGCCGAGGGGGATGGGTTGTCGGTCTGGCACTCGACCACCTCCACCGGTGCAGGCATAGTCGACCACAGATCAGCCCCAAAGTGCACGTGTGTTACTGGACGTGTCATATGCGCGCGACCCGGCGGCCACCTGAAGTCGACCGTTTCGCCTCCGCCGGGGCGCCTGCCGCGCCGAGCAGCGCGAACGATCCCCGCCGAGCACGAAAGGACATTTCTTCTCCGTGAACCTGCTGCCCACCGAACCCCCGGCATGCACGAAGGACGCCAGCACCTTGTGCGGCCAGGTGTTCCAGGTCACAAACAACGAATGGCTCTCCGCGTCGGCCGGCTGGCTGCTGACGAAGCCGATCAAGATAGTGATGATCGTCGCCGTGGCGTTCCTGCTGCGCTACGTGGTGCGGCGCCTGATCAACCGCGTGACCAGGATGCCCAGCGGCTCCTCGAAGCTTCCCGCCCTCTTGAGACCGCTGCGGGAGAAGGCTCCCGAAGTTCTCGGGTCGGCCGTGATGGAACGACGCCGTCAGCGCGCCGCCACCATCGGCTCGGTCCTCAAGTCGGTGGCGACACTGTTCATCTACGGCCTGGCGTTCATCCTCGTGCTGGGCGAGCTGGGCATCGACCTGGCGCCGATCATCGCCTCCGCCGGCATCGTCGGTGTCGCGCTCGGTTTCGGCGCGCAGAACCTCGTCAAGGACTTCCTGTCCGGGATCTTCATGATGATCGAGGACCAGTACGGCGTGGGTGACGTCGTCGACGTCGGCGAGGCGTCCGGCACCGTCGAGGCCGTCGGCCTCCGGATCACCACCCTGCGTGACCTCAACGGCACCGTCTGGTACGTCCGCAACGGCGAGGTGCTGCGGGTCGGCAACTCGAGCCAGGGCTTCGCGGTGGCCGTCGTCGACGTCCCGCTCAGCTACTCCGCCGACGTCGAGAAGGCCACCGAACTGATGGCCGAGAAGTCGAAGACGCTCTTGGAAGGCGAAGGGCTCGCACCGAACGTGCTGGAGCCGCCCGAGATGCTCGGTGTCGAGACCGTCACCCCCGAAGGCATCAAACTCCGCCTCACGGTGAAGGTCCGCCCCGGCAAGCAGTGGGCCGTGCAGCGCGCGCTGCGAGCGCACCTGCTCGCCGCGCTGGACGAAGCCGGCTTCGAGCCACCTCTCGGGCGCTTTATGTCCTCCGGCACCGCCGGGCAGTAGGACAAGGGCAGAATGGAGCTGTGTCCGTGACCGAACCTGACCCCACCACCTTGTACGAAGCGATCGGCGGTGAGCCGGTGTTCACCCGGATCGTCGCGCGGTTCTACGCCGAAGTGGCGGTCGACGAGGTGCTTCGCCCGCTGTATCCCGAGGAGGACCTCGGCCCGGCCGAGGAGCGCTTCCGGCTGTTCCTCATGCAGTACTGGGGCGGCCCTCACACCTACTCGGACCAGCGCGGCCACCCGCGCCTGCGGATGCGGCACGCCCCGTTCAAGATCGGCCCGATCGAGCGCGACGCCTGGTTGCGCTGCATCAAGATCGCTGTCGACGAGGAGAAGATCGAGGAGCCCTACCGCGGGCAGCTGTGGGCGTACCTGGAGATGGCCGCCAACAGCATGATGAACAGTTTCGTGTGATGAAGCGCGACGGGGCGTGGTGGGACCAGGCGGTCTTCTACCAGGTCTACGTACGCTCCTTCGCCGATTCCGACGGGGACGGCGTCGGTGACCTCGAAGGCATCCGCGGCAAGCTCGGGTACCTGGAGCTGCTCGGGGTCGACGCGCTGTGGCTGACGCCGTTCTACCGGTCGCCGATGGCCGATCACGGGTACGACATCGCCGACCCGCGTGACGTCGACCCGATGTTCGGCACCCTCGGTGATTTCGACGTGCTGCGCACCGAGGCGCACAAGCGGGGTATCAAGGTCACCATCGACGTCGTCCCCAACCACACCAGCAACACCCACGCCTGGTTCAAATCGGCCATGGCGGCGCCGCCGGGCAGCCCGGAACGGGATCGCTACATCTTCCGTGACGGGCTGGGCAAACGCGGCGACCAGCCGCCGAACAACTGGGTCAGCGCGTTCGGCGGCCCGGCGTGGACCCGGGTCCCGGACGGCCAGTGGTACCTGCACCTGTTCTCGCCGCAGCAGCCGGATCTGAACTGGACCAACCACGAGGTGGCCGCGGATCTGGAGCGGACCCTGCGGTTCTGGCTCGACCACGGGGTCGACGGCTTCCGCGTCGACGTCGCGCACGGCATGGCGAAACCGCCGGGCCTGCCGGACATGGACCCGCGGGTGAACGCGATGGGTCCGAGCGAGTTCTACGACCCGCGGTTCGACAACGACCGCGTCCACGAGATCCACCAGATGATCCGCAAGGTGCTCGACGAGTACCCGGGCACGATGGCCGTCGGCGAGATCTGGGTGACCGACGAGGAACGCCTCGCGCGGTACCTGCGGCCGGACGAACTGCACCTGGCCTTCAACTTCCGGCTCGTGCTCACGCATTTCGACGCGGACGCGCTGCGGACGGCCATCGAGCGGTCCCTGGCGGTGCCGAAATCGGCCGGGGCGTCCGCCACCTGGACGCTGAGCAACCACGACGTCTGGCGGCAGGTCAGCCGATACGGCGGTGGGGAACGCGGCGTCCGGCGCGCGCGGGCGATGGCGCTGGTCGAACTCGCGCTTCCCGGGACGGTCTATCTGTACAACGGCGAGGAGCTGGGGCTCGGCAATGTCGACCTTCCCTTGGAAGCTCTCGCGGACCCTCGCGCCAAGACCTCCGGTGCAGAGTTCGGCCGGGACGCGTCACGGGTGCCGTTGCCGTGGGAAGGCGACTTGCCGCCGTTCGGGTTCTCGCGGAATCCGCGGACGTGGCTGCCGATGCCCGCCTCGTGGGCGTCGGTGACCGTGGAGGCCCAGCTGGAGGATCCGGCGTCGACGCTGTCGCTGTACCGGCGGGCGATCGAGATCCGCAAGACGCACAAGGCTTTCGGCGGGGACGAGCTGGAGTGGTACGGCGCCCCGGCGGGCTGTTTCGCGTTCCGGCGGCGGGGCGGCGGGCTGGTGTGCGCGCTGAACACGTCGGCGAGCCCGATCGCGCTGCCGCCGGGTGAGGTGCTGCTGTCGAGCGTTGAACTGGTGGACGGGAAATTGCCGCCGGACGCGGCCGCCTGGCTCGTCTGAGCCCGTCCCCGGACGCTATGAAAGGTCCTTTCCTTGCAAAATTTGCAAGGAAAGGACCTTTCATAGCGTTACCGGATGATCAGTTGTTGAAGCCCGGGTGCAGCTTGTACTGCGTCTGGGCGTTGAACTGGTTCTGCCGGACGAGCTTCGCCGGGAAGGTCCGCCAGTCGTTGAGGTCCAGGACGTCGAGACCCTTCACGATGTCGGACGAGAAGATGTGGCCGTTGTACCAGTACGCCGACCAGGTCCCACCGCCGACTAGCTTCTCGTTCGAGAGCGGGCCCCGCTCCCAGTACGCGATCTCCTTCGGCTTCTTCGAGTCGGTGAAGTCCCACACCGAGACGCCACCCTGGTACCAGGACTGGACCATGATGTCCTTGCCCGGCACCGGGATCAGCGAACCGTTGTGCGCCACGCAGTTCTCGGTCTCGGACTGCAACCGCGGGATCTTGTAGTAGCTGCGGAACTCCAGCTTGCGGTTGTCGCCGCGGCCGGTGATCTCGTAGATGCCGTTGGCGCCCCGGGTGGAGCCGAACTTCTCCAGGCAGGTCGCCATCCCGCCGCCGCCGAGCTCGTCGGTGAAGACGATCTTAGTGGCGTCGTTGTTGAAGGTGGCGCTGTGCCAGAACGCGAAGTTCACGTTGTCCTGGACCCGGTTGATCACCCGCGGCTTGAGCCGGTCGGAGATGTCGATCAGCACGCCGTCACCCATGCAGGCACCGGCCATCAGGTCCTTCTCCGGCAGCGCCGTCAGGTCGTGGCAACCCGTGGTCGCGGACCGGCGGGTGCCGTCGGGGTTGTCGCCGCCGGCGTTGCCGCCGTCCGGGAACAGCACCGGCGTCGCGACGAGCGAGGCCTTCGCCGGGTCCTTCACCGGGACCTTGACGATGGAGAGCTTGTCGTGCGGCGGCTGGCAGTCGGGCAGGTTGGCCGCGGGCGCGTACGACGAGACGTAGATGTAGACGTCCTTGCCACGCTTGTCCGGCACCAGGGTGTTGGTGTGCGAACCGCAGTCGGTCTCGACCGCCGCGACGTACTTCGGCGCCGCGAGGTTCGAGATGTCGAAGATCTTGATGCCTTCCCACGCCGTCTTGTCCGAGGCGGGCTTCGCGACGCTGTTGCACGAGTTGTCGCTGCGCGAGGCGTCGGTCGAGAGGAAGAGCAGGTCGCCGGAGATCGACACGTCGTTCTGCCCGCCCGGGCAGAGGACCTGGCTGACGATCTTCGGGCGGTACGGGTTGCGGACGTCGAAGACGTTGAAGCCGTCGTACGTGCCGATGATCGCGTGCCCCTTGGTGAACGCGATGTCGGTGCCGGTCGAGTCCTTGGTGAACGGTCCCTGCTGCGGGATGTTCGCGATCGACCGGAGGTTGGGGCTGTGGACGATCTCGTCCACACCCGGGATCGTGGTCGCCGACGGCTCCGCGATGACGGCGGGCGCGGCGAACGCGCTGGAGGCCCCGAGGGCGGCGACCGCGGCCGCCGCGACGAAGACCCTGGTCAAGCGACGTTTCAGCCCAGGTTGCAGCACGATATGGCTCTCCTTCCACCCAGCTTTACGCGAACCTTATTACTTATTTAGGCTCAGCAGATACCCACCAACGGAGGTTCTCCCGGGATGAGAAAATGTTTGACATCGGCGCTGGTCGTGGCCGCTTTCGTCGTCTCGGGCTGCACCGGCGCGGACGAGCCGGCCGCACCCACCCAGAGCGCGCCGGTGATCGTTCCCGGCAAGCCCGGTGAGCAGGCGGGCACCGGCACCCCGGGCCCGGTGAACCGCGATCAGCCGAACGAGGCCGACGTCGAGTACATGACGATGATGATCCCCCACCACCAGCAGGCGAAGGTGATGACCGACCTCGTGCCGGGCAAGACGGCGAACGAGCAGATCCGGGCGATCGCCGGCCGGATCTCGGTGGCGCAGGACGGCGAGGTCACGATGATGAAGACGTGGCTGGCCGATCGCGGCAAGCCCGTGCCGGGCGAGGGGCACGCGGGCCACGGCGACCACGGTGGCGGGCACGATCACGCGCTCATGCCGGGGATGGCGACCGAAGCCCAGCTGGCGGATCTGCGCGCGGCGAGCGGTGTGGCGTTCGAAAAGATGTTCCTCGACCTGATGATCGCGCACCACACGGGCGCGCTGACCATGGCCGAGACCCAGCTCGGCAAGGGCGTCGAGATCAAGGCCCAGGAGATGGCGCAGGAGGTCATCACCGGCCAGTCCGCCGAGATCGAACGCATGAAGACCATGCGCGCGAAGCTCTAGCCCCACCCGTCAACCCCCGCGTTTCGTCCTCTGAATGCGGTAGTTGGTGTTACGAACTAC
>NZ_JBHXJK010000126.1:0-25451 GCF_042723255.1 Amycolatopsis thailandensis | reverse complement strand
CTTCCTTGCGTTAGGCGCAAGGAAGGGGGCCATCATGTACTTGAGCCGCCGTGAAGGTCGAGTTTCCTCGGCTGAGCCGTGGGAAGGGGGCCTTCACGCGCAGCCGCTGTGGTTGCTGGTGCGTCTGAGCTGAAAGTGACGATCACCCCAGTCCGTGAAGGCCTCCTTTACTACCTTCAGGGTAGGCAAGGAGGCCTTCACGGACCGGACTCACGCTCCGCCATAGCCAGAACCCAGCAGCCACCGAAACACGGCTCTAACCCGGATCGCCACTCCCAAGCGCGACCAGCGAAAGCGCGGCACTCCCTTCGAAAAGCGCCCGCGAACGGGCCGTGATGCCGTCGTCCCGGACGGCGAGCGCGGAAGCGACGTCCTCCAGCCGCCGCGATCGCCGCAACTCCGGCATCAGCGCGCGCAGCGGTTCGACGCGGTATCCGGCCAGCCGCAGCTGGTGCACGATCCGCGCGTCCCGCACCTGGGACGGCGTGTACCGTCGCGTCCCCCGCTGATCGCGGTCGGGGACCACGAGCCGTTCCGCGTCCCAGTGCCGCAGTGTCGACGGACGCACGCCGAGCGCCGACGCGAGTTCGGAAACGCTCATCGAGTCCGAGCCGCGCACGTCGTCGATCGGTTCGCCGGAGATCACCCGGACGGCTTCCCTCGCCTCCCTGAGATCCGCCCGCTCGGCGTCCAGCCCGGCGTGCGCCGCGTCGAGCAGCGCGAGCACCTCGGGGAGCGGGCCCTGGTGCAGGGCCCGGACGATCTTCTTCGCCTCGACCGGCCCCACGGCGGCGGCCAGCGCGCGGTAGGCCAACGCGGACCGGAGGTGGATCTCCCCATAGTTCCGGTAGCCCGACGCCGTCCGCGTCGCCGCCGGGAGGACGCCGTCGCGTTCGAGGTTGCGCACCTGCTGGACCGAGCAGCCCGCCCGGCGCGCGATCTCCGCGGTTTTGAGACTTGCCACCGTCACTCCATCGAAAAAGTCCTCGAACCCTCCACAAGCACTTTAATGCGACGCTTGAGCACATGACCATCGAAGAGATCATCGAACTCGTCTCGGGCCGCGACGGCGTCCTGGTTCTCACGCCTTCGGAAGGCGACGGCCGGCCGGAGCTCAGCCGGGGCGACGCGTTCTTCTACTACTCTCCCGACGGCGTCGTCCCGACGACCGTCCAGCCCTTCGCGACGGTCGTGACCAAGAACTACCCCGGCGACGAGTCCTCGCGCCTGGACCGGCCGGACACGTTCCGCGTCAACATCCACGCCGGGAAGGAGGAGTTCACCGAGCGGCTCGGGCGGACACCCCGGGAAGCGGCCCGAACCGACGTCGATCCCGGCGTCGAGGACACCTTGATCGCCCACCCCGTGTACGGCACCGCAGGCTGGCTGGCGATCGTGAATCCGGCGTCGAACACCGAAGCGGCCGTCCGCGAACTGCTCGACACGGCGTACCGGCTGGACCGCGCGCGTTACGAACGTCGGGCGGATTCTTCACGCGATTAGAGGACTGAACGCGTGAAGTCCTGCGACTTGTATCGTGGGGCGAGTGGGCCGAAACCTTCGAACCGGCGGACGGCTCAGGCCGGTCGATCTGGCGCGCGAGCACGGTCTGTCCACACAGGCCGTCCGCAACTACGAGGCGGACGGCATCCTCCCCGCGGCCGAACGCGGCCCCCACGGCTATCGCACCTATACCCCGCTGCACGCGCAGGCCCTGCGCGCGTTCCTGGCACTGGTGCCCGGACACGGCCACGCGACAGCGGCGGCGATCATGGAGTCGGTCAACCGGAGCGCGATCGAGGAGGCGCTGCGGCTCATCGACGAGAGCCACGCGCAGCTGCTCGAAGACCGCCGCACCCTCCAGGTCGTCACGGCCGCGCTCCGTGATCTCGAACCCGTGCCGCAGGAACGGGGCGGGACGTTCGTCGGCCCGCTGTCCCGGAAACTCGGCGTCCGGCCCGCCACCCTGCGCACCTGGGAGCGCGCCGGTCTGCTCAGGCCCGAACGTGATCCGCGGACGGGTTATCGCGTCTACAGCGCGGCCGACGTCCGCGACGCCAAGCTGACCCATCAGCTCCGTCGGGGCGGCTATCGCCTGGAGCGGATCGCGCCGCTGATCGAGCAGGTCCGGTCGGCGGGCGGTGTCGTCCCGCTCGAATCGACGCTGCGGGACTGGCACTCCCGGCTCTCGGCCCGGGGCCGCGCCCTGCTCTCCGGCGCGGCCGCGCTTGATGCCTATCTCAGCGACGCGACCACTGACACCATTGAGACAATGACACTTCCACGCAATTGAATGCGCAGCCTTTTCGCGTTTTCCGCATACGAAAGTAGGACCGTGATCACGGAACCTACTTTTGGCGCTACGGCGGGATAGACGGGCGCTCGTAATGTGCGTCACGTCGAGATGAACCGCCCGGTCCCTGCCATTTTCACCTATTTCCGGCGGTTCGTCGTTCCCTCTTATCGAAGGAAACGCGCATGCGTATTCGCGGACCCGTCATGCTCACCCTGCTGAGTGTCTGCGCCGGAATAGGCGCGCTCGCCGTCCCGGCGACCGCCGCTCAGGCCAGTTCCTACGACCAGACGATGCTGGAAACCCTCGCCGCCCAGCTCCGGGTCAGCCCGCTCCAGGCCGCACAGAAGCTGGACCATGAGAAGAACCTGATCTCGTCGCTGGAAAGCATCAGAACACGTGGCCTGCACACCGACGGCGCGTACTTCGACGACGCCGGCGCCCTCGTGGTGAACGCCGCCGACGCCGGATCCGCCCAGACACTCCGGTCGGCCGGGATGACGCCGCGTCTCGGCGCCCGCGGCGAGAACGCGCTGAACGCCCTGTCCGGCACCGTCGGCAAGGTGATCGGCAGCGACGTCGGCCAGGTCCAGTCGTGGGGCCCGGAACTCGCGGCCGACCAGGTCGTCGTCACCGTCCAGCCGGGTGCCGCCGACACCCTCGTCCGGCGGCTTTCGGCGCTGCCCGGCGTCACCGTCCGGACCGGCGTCGCCAACGGCAACACCACGCAGGCCGACGTCATCCCCGGCCAGATCATGGACCTCGACCCCGGCACCAACTGCTCGCTCGGCTTCCCCGGCACCACCAGCGACGGCGACAACGTGCTGCTCACCGCCGGGCACTGCGTCGAGGGCAACCCGGACATCCTGAACCGCAACGGTGTCCACATCGGACGCGGTGTCGCCACCGAGTTCCCGTCGGTCGACATGGGCCTGATGGACATCGACGACGAGGACACCGGCCGCGGCTACGTGGACACCCGCAAGGGCACCACGGTGCGGATCACCGGCAGCTCGAAGGCGCCGGTCGGCACCACGCTGTGCAAGGCGGGCAACACCACCGGCTGGACCTGCGGCAAGATCACCGCTTACAACCAGACCGTGCGCTACAGCGGGGAAAGCGTCGCCACCACGGGGCTGGCCAAGTCGACCGTCTGCACCGAGGGCGGGGACAGCGGCGGCGCCTACATCGCGGGCAACACCGCGCAGGGCATGACCTCCGGCGGCCCCAACGACGGGCACGACTGCGGCTGGAACCAGGGCTCCAACGCGACCGGCTCGTACTCCTACTACCAGCCCGTCGTGGACGCGGCGAACAACTACGGGGTCACCCTGACCCGGTCCTGACGCGAGAAAGCAGTCGTGAATGGCGATTCGGGTTCTAACCGAATCGCCACTCACGACAACCCGGACCGAATGGCCACCGCCACCCTGTCCGCTTGCCAGTACATGAAGGCCCCCTTCCTTTCGCCTAGCGCAAGGAAGGGGGCCTTCATGTACTCGATGCGAGCCCGACCATCCGTGCCGTCAGGCGCTCAGGATCTGCTCGCGAAGGATGTCCGCGTGGCCGCCGTGCTGCGCCAGCTCGCGCAGCATGTGCAGGTACACCCAGCGCAGCGGGAGCGGGCCGCGCCGGTTCCCGTGGAGCAGGTCGTCCAACCCCAGCTTCGACGCCGCCTTCCGTGACGCCTCGCAAGCCTCGCGATGTGCCTGCAGCACGCTCGCGATCGTGTCCCCGTCGTCGAGGATGAACGATTCGTCCGGTGTGTCGGGGATCCCGATCTCGGCACGCGGGCGGCAGGTGACGGCTTCGTCGAACCAGACCTTCTCCACGAAGGTCACGTGCTTCACGAGACCGAGCAGCGTCGTGCGGGAGGGAACGAGCGACCGGCGCGCCTGCTCCTCGGTCAGCCCTTCCAGGCATTCCGCCAGCACCCGGCGATGCTCGTCGAGGAACACCTCGAACTGTTCACGAAAGGGATGGTTGAGGACGTCCAAAGTGGGCATGGAAGGTGAGGACACGAGCGAAGCATGGCAAAGGTCCTCGATCACGGGCAACCTACTTCAGGAACCCGACAAGCTCGGCGCTCACGAACTCCGGATTCTCCTCGGCGAGCCAATGTCCGGCCCGGGGCACCTCGACGGCGCGGGCGAGGTCGGCGACGCGGGGAGCCAGCGTGGCCTTCTGCGGTTCGAGGAGTCCCTCGGCGGTCATCAGCAGGGTGGGCGTGGTGATGGGTTTCGCGCCGACGTTCGCGGCCGCGTCCTGGCCGAGCGTCCGGTAGAGCTCGAAACCGCCGTGCAGGACCTCCGGCCTGGTGTAGGTCCGGGCGTACTCGTCGATCTCGGCGTCGTCGAACGGCGACGGCGCCCCGGGCCCGCCGAAAGCCGTTCCCGAGTAGGCGACCTGGGGATAGAACAGGGAAAGATACTCGCGGACGTCGTCACCGACGACGGCTTCGGGCACCGTCTTCTGCGAGTGGAAGGCGATGTGCCAGCTCAGGTTCCGGTAGGCCGCCCCGTCGAGCGCGGGGCCAGGTAGCGGCAGGTCGAGATAGGCGAGCTTCGTGAGATCGGCGGGGAACTGCGCGGCGTACTGGAAAGCGACCGCCGCACCGAGGTCGTGTCCGGTGATCCGGACGTCGCGCAGGCCCAGCTTTCCGGCGACGAGTCCGTGCACGTAGCGGGCGAGGGTCGCCTTGTCGTAGCCGGGCGGCGCACCGGTGCTGTCGCCGAGGCCGGGAAGGTCGAGCGCGTACACCGTGAAGTGCTCGGCCAGCGCGGGCATGACGCGGTGCCAGCCGTACCAGGTCTGGGGCCAGCCGTGCAGCAGGACGAGCGGGGCTCCCTTCCCGCCGGTGACGTAGTGCATCTTCACGCCGTCGACGTCGGCGAACTCGTGCCGGAACCGCTGCGCGAAAGCCGGGTCGCCGCGGGTGACGGTGTCGTAGGACGGGGCCGCCGGCGACGAAGCGCAAGCCGTCAGCAGGGCGAGGGCCGCGACGAACGCGGCTGCTCGGTGGAACATGGAAGTCTCCGTTTCAGCGCCCGGTGGCGCCGTCGATCAGTTCGCGCAGGATGTCGGCGTGTCCCGCGTGCCGTGCGGTTTCCTCGATCAGATGAGCCAGCGTCCAGCGCCGTGATCCCCGGCGAGGTCCCTTCGTGGCGAGGTCGTCCCAGGACGCGATTTCGTCGTTCGCCTCGGCGATGGTTTCCCGGTAGGCGGCGAGGATCGACGCCGTCGTGTCTTCGGGAGCCGGGTGGAACGTCGCCTTCCAGTCGGCGACGTGGTGACCGAGCAGCCAGTGCCGTTCCACCTGGGTCAGGTGCTTGACCAGGCCCAGCAGGTTCGTGCCGGAGGGCACTCCCGGAGCCCGTGCCAGGTCTCCCGGCACCCCTTCGGCCTTGGCGATGACGGCGGCGCGCAGGTAGTCGAGGAATCCGGCGAGCACGTCCTTCTCACCCGGTCCGGTGGACGGAGGCCCGGCGTCCCGTTTCCGGCTCATCGCCCCGTCCGTCCGAGAACCAGGATGTGGTCGACGACGGTCGCGGTCTGCCCCGAGGGACCGGTGGCCCGCCGTTCGGCGGCGTCCGCGCGGGCGATCGACCATTCCGTCCGGTCGAGCGCCAGCTCGGCGGCCACTTCGTGCGGGGTGGGGTACCGCGCGTCCTGATCCCACGACCAGGGCGCGGCGGAGCCGTGATCGACGATCACCAGCCGTCCGCCCGGCTTCACCGCGTTCGCGGCGGTCCGCAGCACGCGGACCCGGTCCAGCGCGAACGGGGTGTGGAAGTACAGCGCGGACACCAGATCGAAAGTGCCGCCCGGGAAGTCTTCGGCCAGGTCGACGCGGAGCGCCTTGATCGGCTCACCGCGTCCCTGCAGTGAGCGCACGGCAGCGCCGGAGATGTCGACAGCGGTCACCCGCCAGCCCCGGGCGGCCAGCCACAACGCGTCTCCTCCGCCACCGCAGCCGAGGTCGAGCGCGGTGCCCGGGGTCAGCGGGCCGGCGATCTCGGCCAGTCTCGTGTTCACCTTCGGCGGTCCGGCGGAGCGCCGTTCGTGGAGTCCGTCCCAGAATTCGGTCGCGTTCATGGCACCACCTTCGCCTCGGGCGGCACGAATTGGCACGAAAACTTGCCGACCTGGCAAGATCGACGGCATGGACGAGACGGACGAGGTGCTGGACGCGGTGGGCCCCCGGTTGCGCGCGCTGCGCAAACACCGGGGCCTGACCTTGGCCGAGGTGTCGACGACGACCGGGATCTCGGAAAGCACCTTGTCACGGCTGGAAAGCGGCGGGCGGCGGCCCACCCTGGAACTGCTGCTGCCGCTGGCCCGCGTGCACGGCGTGCCCCTGGACGATCTCGTCGGCGCGCCCCGCACCGGAGACCCGCGGATCCACTTGCGGCCGATTCACCGCCACGGCATGACCTTCCTGCCGCTCACCCGGCGCGCCGGGGGTGTCCAGGCGTTCAAAATGCTGATCCCGAGCCGTGACGAACCGGCGGAACCCACGCCGCAGACCCATGGCGGCTACGAGTGGGTGTATGTCCTCAATGGACGGCTGAGGCTCGTGGTCGGCGACCGGGACATGGTCCTGCCGCCCGGCGAGGCCGCCGAATTCGACACCGCGCTGCCGCACTGGCTCGGCTCGGCCGACGGGCACGCCGTGGAGACTCTGGTCCTTTTCGGGCCGCAGGGCGAACGCGCCCACGTCCGGGCGCGCTAGAGCCAGTCGTGCTCGCGGGCGTACCGGGCCGCCTCGTGCCGGGTCTGGGTCTGCGTCTTCTGCATCGCGTTCGAGAGGTAGTTCCGCACCGTGCCCTGCGCGAGGTGCAGCTGGCCGGCGATCTCGGCGACGGAGTAGCCCTCACCGGTCACCCGCAGCACCTCCAGCTCCCGCTCGGTGAGAGGACAGTCGTCGACGACGGCGAGCGCGGAGACGTCCGGGTCGATCCAGCGTTTGCCCTGGTGCAGGGCGGCGATGACGGACGTGATGTGCGAGGGTTCGGCCGCCTTGCTGACGAAACCCTGGACACCGAGCTTCAGCGCCTTGCGCAGCACCCCGGGTTTCGCGTGCCGGGTCAGCATGAGGATGACCTGGTTCGGCCGGGTGCGGCGGATTTCCGCGACCGCGCCGAGCCCGTCCACACCGGGCATCTCCAGGTCGATGACGAGGACGTCGGGCTCGTGCCGCAGAGTGGCCTCGACTGCCTCCTCGCCGTTCTCCGCTTCCGCCAGGACGGTGATCTCGCCCTCGAGCGGGAGCAGCGCGGCCATCGCCTTGCGGAGCAGGGCTTCGTCGTCGGCGAGCACCACCGTGGTCATCGCTTCTCCAGTACTTCGGAACGCTTGCCGGGAAAGGACGCGGCCGTCACGAACTGACCGTCTTCCTGCTTCACCGTCAGTTCGCCGCCTTCGGCGACGACGCGTTGTTCGAGCGCGGCCAGCCCGCGGAGTTCCGGCAGCGGTGCGCGCTGGGCGCCGTCGTTGACGATGCCGATGCTCCATTCCGACAGGGTGATCCGCACCCGGGTCGCCTGCGCGTGGCGCAGGATGTTGGTCGTGGTCTCGCGCAGGACCTGGCCGAGCAGCCTGCCCGCGTCCGGGTCGACGTCCGCCTCCCGGTTGACGCGCACACGGATCCCCGCAGCCTCGAAAAGGTTCCTCGCGTTCTCCAGTTCGGCGGAGAGGTTGAGCTCTCGCTGAGCATAGGCGAGTTCCTTCGTCTGGGTGATCGTGTCGCTGACCAGCGCGTGGATCTCCCCCAGCTCCTGCTTGGCCCGCTCGGCGTCGATGTCCACCAGTTTCCGCGCGAGCGCGGTCTTCAGCTTCACCACGTGCAACGTGTGGCCCTGGATGTCGTGCAGATCGCTGGCGAACCGGACGCGTTCGCGGATCACGGCCAATTCCGCTTCCCGTTCGCGCGACTCCTCGAGTTCCTCGACGACGTCGTAGAACCGCTTGTTGGGGAACATGAGGCCGACCACGATGGCGGTGATCCCGGCGGGGACGAAGACGAACCGGATCAGCTCGCCGGAGACGTCGTCGTGGGCGACGAGCAGCCTCAGCGCGCCCACCCCCGCGATGTACGCGGGGAGCGCGAAAGCGGCCGCGACCCGGTGCCGGGGCAGCTGGGGGATGACGAAGGAACCCACGAGGAGGATTCCGAAGAACGCCGAACCACCGCCGATCAGCAGCACGGAAAACGGCCACACGGCCGCCGTGACGGCCAGGCACGGGATCGCGACCCGCAGGACCTCGCCCGACGCCCAGCGCACGAAAGCGACCCCAGCCGCCAGCACGCTCGCGCTCAGGACGACAGCGTGCCACCAGGCCCGCGCGTCCGTCACCACCACGATCACCCCGGCCACGGCGAAGAGCGGGAGGAACATGGTGAGGTTGAGCCTGCGCAGTTTTCCCCTGGCGGGCTCGGTGTCCACATCAGACATGGGCCCAGTATCGGCCTTCCGCCACGGCGGGCAACAGTGACACCACGTCATGGATTCATCATGACGTGGCCGCACTGGCCGGACCGCGTCCGAGCGGCTGAGATCCAGGTATGACTTCGACACCAGTGATCGACGTTGACCGGCTGAACCTGAAGTACGGCGACTTCCACGCCGTGAAGGATCTGTCCTTCCAGGTGGGACGGGGCGAATTCTACGCCCTGCTCGGCACGAACGGGGCCGGGAAGACCTCGACCCTGGAAACCCTTGAAGGACACCGAAACCCGACGTCGGGCACGGTGCGGGTGCTCGGCAAGAGCCCGCGGGACCGCGCCGCCGTCCGGCCGAGGATGGGCATCATGTTGCAGGAGAGCGGTTTCTCACCGGATCTGACGGTGAAGGAATCGATCCACTTGATCGGGGCGCTGACGCGTCGCACGGACCGGCTCGAACGAGTGCTCGGCATCGTGGACCTGACCCGCAAGGCCACCACGAAGGTGTCACAGCTTTCCGGTGGCGAGAAACGGCGGCTCGACTTCGCGACCGCGGTGTACGGCTCGCCGGAACTGGTTTTCCTCGACGAGCCGACGACCGGTCTGGACATCCAATCGCGGGACGCGCTGTGGGACGCCGTCGACAAAATGCGCGAGGACGGTTCGACCATCGTGCTCACCACGCACTACCTGGAGGAGGCGCAGCAGCGCGCCGACCGCATCGGCCTGATGCACCGGGGGACCTTCCACCAGGAGGGCACGGTCTCCGAACTGACGCGGACGCTGCCCGCGGTGATCCGGTTCACCCTTCCGGCGTCGGCTCCGGCACTGCCGTTGCAGGGCAGGCGTGAACACGACGGCAAGTTCGTCATCGAGACCTTCGGCTTGCAGAAGGACCTGCACACCCTGCTGCGGTGGGCGCGGGACAACGCGATCGAACTGCTGGACCTCGAAGCGGGCCCGACCCGGCTCGACGACGTGTTCCGCGCCATCGACAACGACTAGACCACTCCACAAAGGACTTCCGACATGCTTTCGATAGCCCGTAGCGAGCTGATCCAGATCTTCCGGAACCGCTCGGTCCTGATCACCAGTTTCGTGATGCCCCTAGCCATCTCCGCGTTCTTCGTCTATCAGCACGAACTCTTCGAGAAGATCGGCAGTCTCGGCTACGTCGCGGCGATCGTGATGTTCACCGTGTGCGCCTTCGGTCTCTACACCAGCGCCGTGACCACGCTGGCCTCGCGGCGGCAGAACCTGTTCCTCAAGCGGCTGCGCTCCACCGCGGCCGGCGATTCGTCCATCCTGATCGGGCTCGTGCTGCCGGTCACCGTCATCTCACTCGTCCAGGTGACCGTGATCATGATCGTGCTGGGGGTGGTCGCCGGAACACCTGCCAACGTCGCCTTGCTGGTGGTGGCGGTGCTCGCCACCGTCGCCATGATGATCGGCCTCGGCCTCGCCACCGCGGGCCTGACCAACTCGCCCGAGCACGCCCAGGTCACCACCCTGCCGGTCAGCCTCGGCGTCATCGCCGTGGCCTCGTGGGTCGGCCTCTCCGGCACCGACGACCTGACCCTGGTCAAGCGGCTGCTGCCCGGTGGCTCGGCCACCGAACTCGCCGTCAACGCCTGGAACGGCGGCGTCGCCATCGGCGATTCGCTGCTCCTGCTCGCGCCGACGCTGGCCTGGGTCGTCGTCGCCGTCGTGCTGGCTTCGCGGCTCTTCCGCTGGGAACCGCGCCGATGACCGTCCGAAATGGAGGAAAGCTCATGCGCAAAGCCCTTCTTCCCGTTCTCGCCGCCGCCTTGGTGACCGCGGCGACCCCGGCGGTCGCGTCGGCGGCGCCCCCGCCGAAATGGGGTCCGTGCCCGGAGGAGGCGGCCGGTCTCGGACTGGAGTGCGGCACCCTCGACGTCCCGCTGGACTACCGCGACCCCGGCGGGAAGACCATCGAGATCGCGATCTCGCGGCTGGCGAGCGCCGAACCGGAGAAGCGCCGCGGCGTGCTGCTGACCAACACCGGAGGCCCCGGCGGCGAAGGGCTGGCCTATCCGGACACCCTCAGGAAGCTGAAGATCCCGCAAGAGGTGCTCGACAGCTACGACGTGATCGGGATGGACCCGCGAGGCGTCCACAACAGCACCCCGGTGACCTGCGGGCTGAGCCTCCTGGACCATCCGACCAACATCCCGCTGTACGCCAGGAACTCCGCCGACGTCACGACCGAGGCCCAGCGGGTCGCCGGGGTCGCCGCGAAATGCGGCTCGTCGGCCACCGCGTCGCTCCTGCCGTACATGACCACCGCCAACACCGCGCGCGACATGGACCGGGTCCGCGAGGCGCTGGGCGAGCGGAAGGTGAACTACTTCGGCATCTCCTACGGCACCTACCTCGGCTCGGTGTACACCTCGTTGTTCCCCGAGCGCAGCGACCGGTTCCTGATCGACAGCGCGACCGGCCCCGGCGGCTGGGACGCCGACTTCGCGCGGATGTTCGGACAAGGTGTCGAGGACCGCTTCCCGGACTTCGCGAAATTCGCCGCCTCGAAGCCCGAGTACGGCCTGGGCCGGACACCGGCACAGGTGACCGCGAAGTACTTCGAGCTCGCCGCGCGGCTGGACCGGAAACCGAGCCCGGACGGCTATGACGGCAAAGCGTTCCGTCACGTCACGTTCGCCGATCTCTACTACGACAAGAACCTGCCGAAGCTGGCCGGGACCTGGCGCGCGCTCGACACCGGGAAACCGGTGCCGGCGCCCGCCTCCGGAGGATCGCCCGCCGGCGCCGCGTACCCGTCCGACAACTACATCGCGAGTCAGCTGCACGTGATCTGCAACGACTCCGACTGGCCCGAGAACGTCGGGAACTACCGGCGCAACGTGGCGATCGACCGGTTCCGGCACCCGATGTTCGGCGCGGCGGCCGCGAACGTCACGCCTTGCGCGTTCTGGCCGTCCGAACCGATCGAACCGCCGGTGAAGATCACCGGCCGCGACCCGTCGAACGTGCTGATCGTGCAGAACCTCCGCGATCCGGCCACGCCGCTGGCGGGCGCCCGGAAGCTGCGCGAGGCCTTCGGGGACCGCGCCAGGATGGTCACGGTCGATCAAGGCGGGCATCTGGCGTACCTGTTCAAGGACAACGAATGCGCCAACGACCTCGCGACGAGGTTCCTGGTCACCGGCTCGCGGCCGCCGGGTGACCTTGCCTGCGGGGCCCAGGGCTCGTGACGGGTTCGCCGGAGGGCTTCTTCGGGGCCTTCCGGCGCTCCAGCACGAAGTCCGCGAGCACCAGCAGAAGCAACGGGCCGCCCCAGGCGCCGATGCTCACGGCGCTGTACTTCATGAGCGCCTCGCTGCCGCCGAAGGTGGTGTCGATCTGCGGGGTCAGCACGATCGTGGCCACGATGTTGATCACCCGGCTCAGCACGATCGACATCGAAAGCGCGAAGCTGCGGGACATCCATCGCCGATGGTCGGCGAACCGGCGCCGGCGCGCCATCCGCAACCCGATGACCGTGACCGCGATCCACAGCACCGAGCCCACCAGGTTGGCCACCCGCACCGAGGGCCCCGCGGCCGTGTGCCAGCCGATGTACAGCCCCACCAGCCCGGCGGGGAGGGCTCCGGCGAAGACGTAGATCCGCCCGGTGATCCGGTGCCCGCGCCGGTACTTGGCCCGGAACGCGGGCCAGACCTGGAAGCAGGCGGTGACCATGGCGACCGTGCCGAAGAGGACGTGCGCGACGAGCAGCGGGTAGTAGAAGTCGTTGCCCGGCGGCGGTTCGAGGCGCGATTCGGCCGGGTCGAAGGTCAGGTACGGCGGGACGGCGAAGGCCAGGAAAGCGCCCGCCACCAGCATCAACGGCACGATCCAGGGGCGCCGCCACCAGCGGGGCGCGTTCGACGAGGTCATGGTGATCCGTTCGGGAGAAGACGATCAGAAACTATGTACACCATACACATGAATGTATGTCATACAGAGTTTTAGGATGGACGGATGGCGACACGTGACGGCAAGGGCCCGGATCTCCAGCGCAGCCTCGCGCTGTTGTGGGCGGGACGCACCCCCGGCAGGCGCGGGCCGCGGGCCCGGCTCTCCGTGGAACACATCGCCCAGGCCGCGATCCAGGTCGCGGACACCGAGGGTCTGGACGCTCTCTCCATGCAGCGGGTCGCCACCGAACTCGGCTACTCGACGATGTCGATCTACAACCACATCGCGAGCAAGGACCTGCTCCTGGAGGTGATGGCCGACGTCGCGGCCGCGAAGCCACCCGAACTCGACGACGCGGCGGACTTCCGTGACGCCGTCCATCGGTGGGTCGGGGCGCTCTGGGCAGGCTTCCGGACGCATCCCTGGCTGCTGCGCGTCCCGCTCGACCACTCCCCGATCGGCCCCAACCACCTCGCCTGGCTGGACCGTCTGCTCCGGCCCCTGCTCAAAACCGGGCTCGCCCCCGCCGAGGCGAGGGCCGCCGCCCTGCACCTGACCGCCGTCGTCCGCGGCACCGCGCAGATCAGCCTGGACATGAACAGCGCGCACAAGTCCGAAGGCGGGCTCCCGCACACCGAAACGGAACTGCCGCTGGCGCTGAACGACCTCATCGACCCCGTCGGTTACCCCGCGCTGGCGGCCGTCCACGCGGCGGAAGCCACTGTCCCTTCAGGACACGACGCCGCCGACGACGGGGCGCTGCCCGCGGAACTCGCCTTCGGGGTGGACCGGTTCCTGGACGGCATCGACGCTTGGGCGAGCGGCGATTAGAGCCAATCGCGTCTCAGGTGCAGCCGAGCCCGTCGCGTGTCGTCCGTCCAGTCACGTGTGTCGTCCGTCTGAGCACGGGTGTCGTCCACCCAGTCGCGCGAAAGCACTGTCGTGAGTGGTGAGGACGACTATTGGGCGATAAGCAAATATGGCATGGTCGATCCTGCCGCGCAGGTCCTCTTCGCTGCCCGGGGACATGGTTCCGGACTGGACGGCGACCAGGCGCGCCCCGAGTGTCCACATGGGACGACTGAGTGTCCGATTTACGGCCATATGAGGTTTTCTGTGGGGGGTCGTGAGTGATAATGAGGGTTAGAACCCTCTTTATCACTCACGACCCCTTCACAAGACCGCGCGAAGTGCCCAAAACGGGCGTTTAACCTGGAACGAGTGTCCTGTGTGGACGGTTGAGGTCACGACCGGCTCCCGCGGGCCAGTTCAGTCCGTGTCGCGAAGGTCAGCTCGGCAGGAGACTCGATCACGCCATATTCACCCTGCCTCTCAATAGAACCGCCCTTACCACTCACGAGCGAAACGCCCCGGACCGGAACCGTGAAGGCGGTTCCGGCCCGGGGCGACCCCCAGCGCACCGAAGATCAGCGGTCACGCTCCTTCGCGAACAAGGACTTCGACCACAGGTACCCGACGGTCGCGAGCACGACGCACCACCCGACCGCGAACCAGCCGCTGTCGCCGATCGGGGTGCCGAGCAGCAGTCCCCGGATGGTCTCGATGACCGGCGTGAACGGCTGGTAGTCGGCGAACCAGCGCAGCCAGGCCGGCATGGAGTCGGTGGGCACGAACCCGCTGCCGAGGAAGGGCAGCAGCATGAAGATCATGGGCGTGTTGCTGGCGGTCTCCACACTCTTGGCCGCCAGGCCGAGCGCCACCGAAAGCCAGGTGAGCGCGATGGTCAGCAGCAACAGCACGCCGACGACGGCGAACCACTCGCCGACGCCCGCCGTCGGCGAGAAGCCGACGAGCAGCGTGACCCCGAAGACGACGGCGAGGGCGAACGCCGTCTGGATGAACGCGCCGATGACGTGCCCGGTCAGGACCGAGGCCTTGCTGATCGCCATCGTGCGGAACCGGGCGATGATGCCCTCGGTCATGTCCGTCGCGACGGAGATCGCGGTGCCGAGCGCGGCACTGCACACGGTCACGAGCAGGATGGCGGGTGTCACGTAGCCGACGTACTCGGCTCTGCCTCCCCCGCCGCCGAGGCCGTTTCCGAGCGTGCCGCCGAAGACGTAGACGAACAGCAGCAGGAACACGATCGGCTGGCCGATCAGCATGATGGTGAGCGACGGATACCGTTGCATGTGCCGGATGTTGCGGCGCAGCATTGTCGCCGAATCGCGCATCGAGAGGGACAGGGTGGTCATCGGGCCATCTCCTTGGTCGCTTCGGTCCGGTGACCGGTCAGGCTGAGGAACACGTCGTCGAGGTCCGGGGTGTGCACGGTGAGGCTGTCGACGGCGACGGCCTCGGCGTCGAGCCGGTCCAGCACCGCGCGGAGAGCGGTGAGGGTGCCGTCGGTCGGCACGCGGAGCACCAGCGCCTCTTCGTCCGAAGTGGACACTCGAAGCGCGCGGGTCGCATCGCTCAGCGCGGCGGCGTCGGGGAACTTCAGTTGCAGGTGGCCGCCGGGCACACGCCGCTTCAGTTCGTCGGGCGTGCCCAGCGCGACGATCCGGCCACCGTCGAGGACGGCGACGCGGTCGGCGAGCTGATCCGCCTCCTCCAGGTACTGCGTGGTGAGGAAGATCGTCACGCCGCCCTCGACGAGGTCCCGGATGATCTCCCACATCGTGCGGCGGCTTCGCGGGTCGAGACCGGTGGTCGGCTCGTCGAGGAAGATGACCTCCGGGTCGCCGATCAGGGTCATCGCCAGATCGAGTTTGCGGCGCATGCCACCCGAGAACGTGGCAGGCGTCTTCTTCGCGGCGTCGTTCAGTTCGAACCGCTCCAGGAGTTCGGCGGCGCGCTTCCGCCCCGCGCGGCGCGGCAGATGGTGAAGGTCCGCCATGAGGAACAGGTTCTCCTCACCGGTGAGGAGGTTGTCGACCGCGGAGAACTGGCCGGTGACGCCGATGGCGGCACGGACGCCGTCCGGATCGGTGGCCAGGTCGGCGCCGGCGACGGTCGCGCCACCCGCGTCCGGACCGACCAGAGTGGACAGGATGTTGACCGTGGTGGTCTTGCCCGCGCCGTTCGGCCCGAGCAGCGAGAAGACGGTGCCTGCCGGAACGTGCAGGTCGATGCCGTCCAAGACGACCTTGTCGCCGTAGGACTTGCGCAGTCCGGTCGCGGAGATGGCCGGGTGTCTCATGTGGATCCCCTTGGAATGTAAGGACTCGCGGGTCAGGAGCGGTGAACGATGATGTCGCCGACGGAGGTACCGGCGTGGACTTCGAGCTTGTCGGTCGTGGCGCCGGGCGCGGTGGCGGCGGTCATGTCGTTGATGACGCGGCCGAAGCTGGTGTTCACGTCGAGCCAGGCCGCGGTGCCCTCGCGGATGCCGACCTCGACGTTCCCCATCGACGTGTCCAGGTTGAGCTTGCCCCTGACGGCGTCGAGCACCCGGATGGAACCGTTGGCGGTCTTGGCTTCCACCCCGCTTTCGGCCTTGTCGACGGCGATGTCGCCGTTGGCCGAGCGGAGGCGGATCGCGTCCCCCACCGTCCCGATCGTGGTGGAGCCGTTGGAGTTCTTGACCACCGCGGTGCCGGTGATCGCGCCGACCTCGACCCGGCCGGAACTGGTGCTGATGTCGGCGTTGCCTTCGACGTGCCCGACGACGATGCTCCCGGACGCGGAGTGCAGCTTCAGCTCACCGGTGTGGTCGAGCCGGATGTGCCCGGTCCCGGACTTGTAGCGGCACGAACCGATCCGCCCGGTCACCGTCAGGTCGCCGAGGCCGGTGCTCCCCTGCACCCGGGAGCCGGCGGGCAGTTCGATGGTCACGTCGATCGACCGCGTCCGCCGGGAGAAGTCGAGCAGGCGCATTTTCGGCGCGCGGACCGTCAGCGTGCCGCCGGAGAATTCGACGACGGTCCGCTTCGCGGCTTCGACGTCCGAGTCGTTGTTCTCGTCCATCGGGGAGACTTCGACGACCGTGTCGGTGCGGTCTCCGGCGACGATGCGGACGCTGCCGACGACCGGTTCGAGGTCGGCGAGAATGGGTTCGGGAGTGGCGAAAGAAGGCATGGTTGTCCCCTCGGAAGTGGTGTGATCGGTGTTTGTGCTGGTCTAGGCGGTCTAGCTGACCCAGCCGGTGTAGCGCTGGGTGCCGGGAAGACCGCCGCTCGCCGGGGCGGGCGGCGTGGCCGGTTCCGACGGTCGCAACGCGGCGGACGCGGCCCGCACGAGCCACGCGTTGACCGAACGGCCTTGCGCGGCCGCGGCTTCTTCGACGCGCGCCTTGAGTTGTTCCGGCAGCCGGAAGTTGATGCGGGCCGTCGCCCCTTCCTCGTCCGGGATCGGCGGCAGTGGCGGCATCGGCGGCGCCGGAGGTTCCGGCACCGCCGCCGCGGCGGGCGCGGCCTGCTCGACCGCGGGCAGCGTGACGGCGAAGCTGGCTTCCCCGGCACGAAGCCGGACCTCGACCGAACCGGGCGCGAGGTCCCGTGTGATCTCGTCCGACGCGGCGGACAACGCGTCCAGCAGCGCGAGACGGATGGCCGACGCGAGCGGCGCGGTCAGGCGTTCGGCGAGAGCGCTCGCCTCGGCTCCCCCCGCCTCGGCGGCGACGGCGAGCTCCCGGCGAACGTTGTCCACAAAGGGCGTCAAATCCATGATGCCATCATGGCACCACGGTGGCGCCAATGCAAGGCCAAAGTGGTGCCATGTGGCGCCACGATGGCGTCTTCCCAGCTCGGGGGCACTTTTTTCGGGTCGCACGGGTAGCGGATGCCCAATCGGCCAGTCTCGGCTGGCGGGGGAAGCAGGACACGGCCGAACGCGTTGCCGGGGCCGTTCGCGGCGGGCGAGAATCGCCACGAGCCGCGCGGAAAAGGGAGCGACCCACCGTCAGGTGTGGGGGTCACCCAGGCGGGCCGCTACCCGGAGTCCACGGTACAAGAGGTCCGCTCGATCGTGCGGGCAACGCTTTTTGTCCTTGCGGCTCTTGACAAACCCGAGATCCACAGTGGACGGAGCGGTCCACGGCAGAAGAGGGGCACATGCAAGCAGTTCGGGTGAGCGTCTGCGCCCTGGACCCCATCACGAAGGCCGGAATGGCCGACCTCCTCGACACCCGGGCGGCCGTGCGGGTGGTCGACGGCCGGACGCGAGAAGGAACAGACGTCGTCGTCGCCGCCTTCGACCGGTTTTCGACGGACGCGGTCACCGCGTTGCGCGCCGTCACCGCCAAGCTCGGCAAGCCGATCGTGCTGGTGACCGACCGGATCGAGGAGGGCGGGCTCGCGGCCGCGGTGGCGTGCCGGGTGGTCGCCATCCTGCCGAGGTCGGCGGCGACCGACGCGCGAGTGGCCGACAGCGTCCGCGTCGCCGCGTCGGCGGGCACGGGCCCGCCGCCCGATCTGCTCGACCGGCTGGCCGAACACGCCGAACGGCTACACCGGGAGATGCTCGCGCCGAGCGGGCCCGCCGCGGCCGCGCTCTCTTCGCGGGAGATCGACGTCCTGCGCCTGATGGCCGACGGGCTCGACACGGGTGAGATCGCCGCCGAGCTCTCCTACTCCGAGCGCACGGTGAAGAACATCATCTACTCCGTCACCGACCGGCTGCGGCTACGGAACCGTTCGCACGCGGTGGCTTACGCGATCCGTGAAGGAGTCATCTGAAGTCCGCTCGTCAGATGAGACCTTCGCGGAGCGCGTACGCCACGACGTGGGTGCGGTTGCGGAGGCCGAACCGGCTGAGCAGGCCGTGCAGGATGTTCTTCACGGTCCGGTCGGAGTACGCCACGCGCCGCGCGATTTCACCGGTGTCGAAGCCTTCCGCGAGCAACCGGAGCACTTCGGTCTCCCGCGGCGACAAACCGCTGAGGGTCAGCTCGCGCGGCTCGAGGACTTCCTTGTGCAGCCGCGAAATCCCCCGGAGCAGACTGCCGAGCTGGTCGGCGGGCAGATCGCCCCGGCCGGCGTGGGCGTCCGCGACGGCGCGCCGCAGCCGTGCGGGCGTCGCCTCGGTGCGGGCGACGACGACGGCGAGCCCGCGTTCCACCGCGGCCCACAGTTCCGCCTGATTGGGCTGATCCGCGACCAGCACCAGCCGGGCGGACCCGGCCGGGATCCGGTGCGGCTCGCTTCCCGCCACCGCGACGAGGACGTCGGCCTGTTCCGGGTCGTCCCGCAGGGTGATGCCGGGGCCGTCGCCGAGCGCGCTGCGCAGGCCCGCCCGGACGAGCGGGTCACCGGCGTGCACGGCGACCCGGATCTCCCCGCGTTCCTGGGTCCTGGCCATCGGCCGGACCGGCGTCGTCATGGTCGTCGACATGCTTTCCAGGTAACCGGCCGCGGAGAAGGCGGGACAAGCGGAAGCGGGGGGCAGCTTTTCGTCACCGGAAGCCTGCCGGTTGAATGGACCGCGGTGGAACCCGTGGAGGCGACTGAGAAGCGGTCGGTGTTCGGCAAGCTGCTGCTCGAACACCGCCGGGCCGCGGGCTGGACACAGGGGCGGCTGGCCGAAGCGTCCGGGATCAGCGTCCGCGCCCTGCGTGAGCTGGAACGCGGCCGCGCGCGAGCCGCCCAGCAGCGCTCCGCCGAAGTGCTGGCGGACGCGCTCGGCCTGACCGGCGGTGACCGCGAATTCTTCCTGACCGTCGCCAAGCAGGGACGGCGCCGGAACCCCGCGCTGGCCGCCCAGGTCGCGGCGACCTGCGCGCTGCCCGCGCCGGTGGCGGATCTGTCCGGCCGGGAAAGCGAACTGGAGCAACTGTCCGCGAAGGTCGCCGAGGGTGGCGGCGTGGTCGCGATCGTCGGGCAGGCCGGGGTCGGGAAGACCGCGCTCGCGGTGACCGCGGCGGACCGATGGCGCCCGGACTTCCCCGACGGCGGCTACGCGGTGGACCTGCGCGGGATGGACGAGGAGCCACTGAGTGCCAAGGCCGCGCTCGATCGGCTGCTGCGCGCGCTGGACGTCGCGCCGGGTCAGGTCCCCGCCTCCGAGAGCGAACGGTCGGCGTTGCTGCGGATGCTGCTCGAAGACCGGAAAGTGCTGCTGCTGCTCGACAACGCCGCCGACGAGGCGCAGGTCCGGCCGTTGCTGGTCACCGGTCCGGACAGCCTCACCCTGATCACCTGCCGTCGCACGCTCGCCGGCCTCGAAGGTGCCCGCTGGCTGGGGCTCGAACCGCTTTCGGACGGCGGCGCGACCGGCCTGCTCGCCAGGATCGCCGGCGCCGACCGGGTGCGCGCGGAACCCGCCGCCGCGCGGGAACTCGTCGAGCTGTGCGGATATCTGCCGCTCGCGGTCCGGATCGCGGGCAACCGGCTCGCCACCCGGCCGCAGTGGTCCCTGGCCCAGCTGGCCGACCGGCTGCGCGACGAAAGCACCCGGCTGCGCGCGCTCGCGGCGGGCGATCTCCAGCTGCGCTCGGCGTTCGACCTCTCGTATCGCGCGGTCTCGGCCGGGGCGCGGCGGCTGTTCCGGCGGCTGGCGACCGTGCCGGGTGCCGATTTCGGTCCCGAACTCGCGGGCGTCGTCTCCGGCGCCTCCCCCGCCGACGTCCAGGACCATCTCGACGAACTCGTCGACGCCAGCCTCCTGCAGACCACGGCCGAACCGGAGCGTCACCAGTTCCACGACCTGATCCGCCTGTTCGCCGAGGAACGGTTCGAGGCGGAGGAGGATCCGGCCACGCGGGACATCGTGCTCGCCCACCTGCTCGACAAGGCGGCCGAAGCGGCGAGGCTGTTCTATCCCAAGGCGCCCGAAACGGGGCGGTTCGGCTCGCGGGACGAGAGCGCACGGTGGCTGGACGTCGAAGGCGGGAACTGGGTCGCCGCGCACCGGCTGGCGGCACGGAAGGGCCGGCACCGGGAGGTCGCCGAACTCGCCATCGCCCTGCACTGGTACTCCGACGGACGCAGCGCCCAGAAGCCGTGGCTGGAGATCTTCTCGCTCGGCGCGGCCGCGGCGAGCGCGCTGGGCGACGCCGGGGGCGAGGCAAAACTGCTCAACTTCGTCGGCTGGGCCGGCAGTGTCTGTCAGGGCGACGACAAAGGCGCCGTGGTGGCGCACCGCCGCGCGCTGGACATCGCCGTCCGGATCGGTGACCGCGTCGAACAGACCTGGGCGTCCATCTACCTCGGCCAGGTGCTGCGGTTGATCGGAGAAAGCGACGAAGCGTTCGAGTTCGCGAAGCGCGGGTACGACCTCGCGAGCGAATTGCCGTTCTGGGACGGGCAAACCACGGCGCGGAACATGTACGGGCGGGCGCTGCTCAACGCCGGTCGGCACGCCGAGGCGCTCGCGGTGCACCGGGCCGTGCTTTCCGACGCCGAACGACTGGCGAGCGACACCTATCCCGGTTTTCATCAGCTGCTCAAGACCCTGACCCTGCGCGCCATCGGTGACGTGCTCGGTGGTCTCACCGAATGGCGGGAGGCGGCGAGTCACTACCGCACCAGCCGGTGGCTCGCGTGGGAAGGCGGTTTCGACGGGCTGGAAGTGATCAGCGCGATCCGCGAGGGGCGGGCCTGGCGGGAAGCCGGCGCCCTCGACGAGGCCAGGGAATGCCTCACCTTGGCCGTGGAGCTCTCCACCGCGCCGTCGTTCACCGCGTGGCGGGAGCAGGCGCTGGCCGAGCTGGCACTGCTGCCCGGGTGAGTCACCGGTCCAGGTGGTCGTGAGTGGCGCTTCGAGTTCTCGGCGGCGATGTTCGGTTACCTGCCGGGTCCGTCGCGTCGTCTGCCGCTGGACGTGGCCGGCACGGCCTTGATCAGCCCGGGGCGGGTTGTGAAAGCCACTTTCGCAACGTTGAAGGTTGCGAACGTGGCTTTCGCGTCACGGCCGCCCCTGCCCAGCGGTGCCGGTGGCATCAAGTGTCGCAGTGGGTCCCCTGAATGCCCCGGCTCGATCCCGACACCTCCCTCGCCAGGTCGGTCCAGGTGGTCGTGAGTGGCGATCCGGGTTCTCGGCGGCGATGTTCCCAATGTCGCATTCGAGACGCTCAGCGACACGAATGCGACATTGGGAACAGGCACCGGGAAAGTCGACCCCGCAGATCGCGAAGGCCCCCTTCCTTGCGACTGGGTCTCGGCAAAGTCGCGAAAGCGGGTGTCGTAAGTGGCGTTTCGTGTTCTGGCGGACTCGTATTTGCCTACCCACGGGGGTGATTGGCGGTCAAGTGAAGCCGATGCGGTCGACGGGGGACGTTGAGTGTCCCGGATCCTCCGTTGATCAAGGTCCGAGACCGGTCGTCCCTGGCGACGATGTAGGAATTGGGACGTTGAACGTCCCAATTCCTACATCGTCGCGCCCGGCAGCCGCGGAACCACCACTCTCGCCAGCAAGGCGTGGGTAGGTAAACACCGGTCCGCTCCAACTCGAATCGCCACTCACGAGACCGGCGCGGGACGCCTCTCCGACCACGGCGCCGCCTCCTCCAGCTGAGCGGCGAGCCGGATGAGGACGTCCTCGCGGTCTTGAGCGGCGACGAGCTGGACGCCGATCGGCAGTCCCTCGGCGTTCCAGTGCAGCGGCAGGGAGATCGCGGGCTGGCCGGTGATGTTGAACGGCGCCGTGAACGCCGCACCGGTGGCGATCCCGGCGGCCAGTTCTTCGGGCGACTTCGCGTCCGGGGCGAGGTAGCCGAGTTCGGCGGGCGGCGCGGGCGTCGTGGGGGTGAGGAGGACGTCCAGTTCGTCCTCCCAGAGTGCCGCGACACCGCGGGCCCACCGCTGAGACGAGAGCGATCCGGCGAGCCATTGCGTGGCGGTGACCGACCGGCCCGCTTCGGCGAGCATCGCGTTCATCGGTTCCAGAACAGACGACGGCAGCTGCTCGCCGAGCCGCTCGGACCAGGCGTCGAGTTCCCAGGTGACGACCGCGGCGAGCAGCGCGGGCATGGTGTCGAACATCCCCGGCGCGTCCAGGGCGGCGGCCGCGGTGGGGGCGACCTGGTGGCCGAGGGACTCGAGCAGGCGGGCGGTCCGTTCGACGGCGGCGACGCTGTCGAAGTGCGCGGTTTCGCAGGTACCCGGGGAGGTGATCCGGAACCCGATCCGCAGGGAGCCGGGGTCCGCGCCGACCTCTGTCCGATAGGGACGGTCCGGAGGCGCGGCGCTGTAGGGATCTCCGGGCGCGGCGCCCGCGGTGACGTCGAGGATCGCCGCCGTGTCCCGGACCGACCGGGTCAGGACGTGTTCGTGGGTGACCTGGCCCCAGTATTCGCCGAACTCCGGGCCGAGGCTGGTCCGCGCGCGGCTCGGCTTCAGCCCGACCAGCCCGCAGGCCGACGCCGGGATGCGGATCGAGCCCGCCATGTCGTTGCCGTGCGCGACGGGGACCATGCCCGAAGCCACCGCGGCGGCCGACCCTCCGCTCGATCCGCCCGGCGACCGCGCCGGATTCCACGGATTCCGCGTCGGGCCGTGCAGGAGCGGTTCGGTGGTGATGCTGGTCGCCAGTTCGGGCGTGTTCGTCCGGCCGCAGAACAGGAAACCCGCGGCCCGCAGGCGCGCGGCCAGATACGAATCCGACGGGGCGCGCCAGTCCCGCTCCCGCAGGACGCGCATGCCGCCATGCACCGGATCGCCCGCGGTGTGGCAGAGGAAATCCTTCAGCAGCATCGGCACGCCGTGGAACGGCCCCTCCCCGCGCGCCGTCACCGCCTCCCGCCGGGCCTGGTCGAATCGGGTGCCGATCACGGCGTTGAGCTCGACGTCGAGCTTCTCGATCCGCGCGATCGCCGCGTCGAGCAGCTCCAGCGGTGACGCCTGCCCTGTCCGGACCAGCTCCGCCTGAGCCGTCGCGTCCAACCAGGTGAATTCATCGCCAGCCATGCGGCCATTGTCGATCATCCACGACCGGGCTCCCGGCGATTCCCGTCGATCAGGGCGGTTCGTGCAACGGATCATGCCCCTTCGGTTCCTCGCCGCCCGGACAGCCAACTAAGCTTCGGGCCGATGGAGCGGGAGGGCCGATGACGGACGCGGACGGGCAGAGCCCGCGGGAACGCTACCGCGACCAGGTGCGCGCGGAGATCAAACAGCACGCGTGGGAGCAGATCGCCGCCGCCGGGGTCCCCGCGCTGTCGCTCAACGCGATCGCCAAACAGGTCGGGATGAGCGGCCCCGCCCTGTACCGGTACTTCGCCAGCCGCGACGACCTCATCACCGCGCTCATCCGCGACGCCTATCGCAGCCTCGCCGACACCGTCCGGGCGGCGTTCGAAGCGGGCGCCGACCTGCCCGGGCTCGCCGTGACGATCCGGGACTGGGCCCGGATCGATCCGCAGCGCTACTTCCTCATCTACGGCACCCCCGTCCCCGGCTACCACGCGCCCGACGACACCACCGCCATCTCGCGCGAAGTCATGGCTGTCCTGCTCGACGCCTGCCGCGCGATCACCGTGGACAGGCCGGAAACCCCGTTCGACAGGCATCTCGACGGCCACCGGGACTGGGCGGGCGACGATCCGGCCCCGTCCGCGACCCTGCATCGCGCGCTCGCTTTCTGGACGCGTCTGCACGGTGTGCTGTCGCTCGACCTCGCCGGCCACTTCACCGGGATGAAGTTCGACCCCGATCTGCTGATCTCGGACGAACTGGACGATCTCACCACGCGCTGACCAGCGTCCGCCGAGCCAGATCGGCTTCGCACTGAACCTTTCCCGTACTTCGGGCGTCTTGCCCTGTGTGTTGCCGCCATCCGTGGGAGACGAAGCCCTCACGGTTGACATGCAACGTTGTAACGTTATAGCTTCTAAGTAGTGCGATAAGTATTCACGCCACCCGTTTCCGGGTTTCCGAACGCTTCGGATAGGGACTTCGATGTTGATTCAAGGGGAGAAGACCGCCAGGAGAACCGACCGCGTCAGAGTCGCCGTGCATGCCCCGGATCTCCTGGCCGGACTCGGCACGACGAGCATTCTCGGCGCCGACGAACGGCTTGACGTACTCGACGACACCGACCTGGGGCCCGCCGAAGTGATCGTGACTGTCGGGGATTCGATCGGCGACGGGGTTTTCGCGTTCCTGCGCCAGGTCCGCGCCGCGTCGGCCCTCGCCTCGCCGCCGAGATGCGTGATCGTCACCGACCATTTCCCGGTGCAGGTCCTGATGACGGCGATCGAATGCGGCATGGCCGCGTTGCTGCCGCGGCGCGACCTGGACAGCGAACATCTGGTGCGGACGATTCTCGCGGTCAGCCAGGGCGCCGGTGCCCTGCCGCCTCGGTTGCAGGGAAGCCTGCTCTCCCAGCTCGAACGGATACAGGAAGATCTGCTGGTACCCAACGGGCTCGCGCTTTCCGGCCTGTCCGACCGCGAACGGGAGGTCCTCCGCCTGCTGGCCGACGGCCACGGCACGGAGGACATCGCGGCCAAACTCGCTTATTCGGAGAGCACGGTGAAGAACGTCCTCCATCGGGTGATGTCGCGCTACGGCCTGCACAACCGCACGCACGCGGTCGCCTTCGCCCTGCGCACGGGATCGATCTGAGGAGTTCGTCCAGAGTGGACGAGAGAAGGGGGCTTTTTCTCGCCCCCTTCAACTTATAGCGGACACCGGGGCTTGCGGCAAGGCCCGGGTCATCCCGCAGAATTGCGCGCCGAAGGCCGGAAGCTGCGGAAACGGGAGTCGCGAAGTGCGTGTTTTGCTGACGACGTGGGGATCTCGCGGGGATGTCGAACCCTTGGTGGGGCTCGCGAAAGAATTACGGGAACTCGGCGCGGAGGCGGTGGTGGCCGCGCCACCGGACGAAGAGTTCGTGACCTTGCTGGAGCGGGCCGGTGTGCCGCTGGTGCCACTC
>NZ_JBHXJK010000125.1:7779-25464 GCF_042723255.1 Amycolatopsis thailandensis | reverse complement strand
TCCTTGCGCCTGGCGCAAGGAAGGGGGCCTTCATGTACTCGCGGGGCGACCGCAACGCCTCAACGGGGTTCGGTAGGTGACCCGGCGAGTGCCGGCAGGCAAAGCTGCACCCACGCGACATCCCGCCACGCCCCGTGCTTGTACCCGATCCGCCGGTAGGTCCCCACCGGCTCGAACCCCAGCGCGCGATGCAGCCCGGCGCTCGCGTCGTTCGGCAGCACCATCCCCGCGCAGAAGTTCCGGAAACCGCGTGCCGCCAGCGTGTCCAGCAGCGCCTGATAGAGCGCGCGGCCACCACCGGTCCTCCGGCGGCCGAGCTCCAGATAGATACTGACCTCGCAAGACCAGCGGTAGGACGGACGACCGCTGAAAGGGCCTCCGTAGGCGTAGCCGGCGACGCGGCCTTCGTCGTCTTCGAGGACGAGCCAAGCGTGCGATCGCTGTGCCTTGGCGATGCGCTCGGCCATCTCGTCCGGCTTGGGCGGCTCGGTCTCGAACGAGATCACCGTGTCGGTGACATACGGCGCGTAGATCTCCGCGCACGCCGTCGCGTCGGCTTCCGTCGCTTCCCTGATCACCATGGCGACCATAGTAACCGAGGCTGCCACTATAGTAAGCAGCATGTCGGATCCCTTGTCCGCGTCGCTCGCCGCGACGCTCCAGTCCGCGAGACTCGACCAGAACCTCTCGGCCAACGCCCTCGCCGAGTCCTCGGGCGTGTCCAGGGCGATGATCGGCAAGATCGAACGCGGCGAGGCGCAGCCGACGGCCGTCCTGCTCAGCAGGCTTTCCGCCGCGCTCGGGATGACGTTGTCCGAACTGATCGCGCGCGCCGAACACGGCGACCGGCGGCTCGCGCGCTTGGCCGATCAGCCGACCTGGACCGACCCCGACACCGGGTACGTGCGCCGCGCGGTGTCGCCGTCCCTCGGCGGACCGCTGGAACTGGTCGAGGTCGTCCTGCCCGCCGGTGCCGAGGTCGCCTTTCCCGCCCACACCTACGCGCTGACCCACCATCAGATCTGGGTGCTCGACGGGCATCTGCGCTTCCGCGAGGGCGATGTCGACCACGAACTCGACGCGGGCGACTGCCTGCAACTCGGCACCCCGCGGCAGTGTGCCTACGTCAACCCGACCGACGAGCCGGTCCGATATTTGGTCGCCCTCGCCCGGCGGCACGCCTGATACTCGGGGCATGTACTCCCGGGCCCTCGCACACGTCGCGGCGAAAGCACGCGGCGGGCACGAGGCCGGGCTGCCGGTGACACTGCACTTCCATCCCGATCGATCCACAGTGGACGGACGTTCGGTACTGACGGCGATGGCCGAGGACGGCTGCTACCGCAACCAGTTCGAAACCGGGACGAGCAACGGCGGGCTGACCGCGCACCCCGGCGGAGCCCGCTGGCGCTGGGAAAGCCGGATGTTCGGCGGCATCTACGACGACGTGTCGCCCGCCCAGCGGCCGAAGTACGGTGCCTTGAACTTCCGCCGCCGTCCCACCGGCGGCGCGCCGAGGTTCGGCTCGGCCCACTTCCGGATGGCCGCGCACACCGTCGCGCGGACGACGTTCTGCTATCCGGACAGCGTGCTGGATCCGGCGGATTTCGGTTACGGCACGAGGGTTTCCGCCCTGATCGCGCTGGCCGAGCAGGACGACACGGACCTCCTCGACGACTACGTCGAGGCGCACGTCCACGGCCACGTCGATCTCGCGACGGACGTCGAAGCCCTCGTGCTCGACCCGAGTCATCGCGGAACCGACGTCGAAAAGGCCGCGCTCCGGCTGGACTGCCCTGTCGAATGGCATCCGGGTTTCCGCCTGCCGACCGAAGAACTCGAACGGCACCCCGCGTACCGAGGTCCGGAATTCGTCGAACTCGGCCTGGCTTTGGCCGAAGACGGCCATCTCGACCCGCGGGTGCTCGGTGAAGCGGGCCACCTCGATCCGCAAGCCCTCAAACGCGTCTGGCACTACGTCGCGCGCTTCGGGGCACTACCGTGACGGGTATGTACTCCACGGAGATCGAGGTGCGCACCGGCAGCGTGGCCGTGGTGCACGACCTGACCAAGGACGCCGAGACCTTCCTTCGCGACGCGGACGCCGAGGACGGGATCCTGCACGTCTTCGTCCCGCACGCGACGTCCGGGCTGGCGATCCTCGAAACCGGCGCGGGCAGCGACGAAGACCTGCTCACCGCGCTCGACGAACTGCTCCCCCGCGACGGCCGCTGGCGGCACCAGCACGGCAGTCCCGGTCATGGCCGTGACCACGTCCTGCCCGCGCTGCTGCCGCCGTTCGCGACGATCCCGGTGATCGGTGGCGTGATGACGCTGGGCACCTGGCAGTCGGTCTGCCTAGTGGACACCAACCTGGACAACCCGGTCCGGCGTGTCCGCTTCAGCCTGCTGGAGGGCTGACCTGCCCGGCCACAGCGCGAGCAAGAGCCCGGCCGTGAGCAGCCCGGCGAGCACCCACACCCCGGTTGCGACGTCCGGCGCTCCGGGCACGCCCTGCAACAGGCTCCGGAGCGCTTCCGCGGAGAACCGGAAGGGCGTCCAGGACCACAGCACCGCGCGATAGGCGGGGTTCAGCAGCTCCGGCACCTGCCCCGCGACGGCGGGCGCGACCAGATACAGCGGGCCGAGGATCGCCATCGCCCGCACGCCGAGCAGCCGCAGCAGACCGGTCTGCAAGGCCGCGAACCCGGTCGAGGCCAGGAAAAGGAAGCCGAGGACGTCCCAGCCGAGCGGGAGCGCGGAGTCCCACAGTTTCAGGAATCCGGCCAGGACGCCGGTCACCAGCGCCCCCGCCGCGACGATCTGCGTGAAGCGCGCGCCGGCTCCCGCGTCCCGGCCGATCCGCCGTCCGGCCACGATCAGCACGGCACCGGCGGCCAGGCAGCCGACCCACGCCAGCGCGCTCAGCGCGAGCGGCGCGGTCCGGCCCGCGACGCTCGCGGGGTGCAGCGTTTCGACCTTCGGCGTGCCACCCGTCGCCTGTGCGGCGCCGGTCAGGACCTGTTGCGCGATCTGTGTCCCGGACGGGTTCACCGCCCCGGACACGACGACCGTCGACGGGAGTTCGAGGACGCCGTAGACCTCCTTGTCCTCCAGTAGTTTCCGGCCTTCCTCGGGCGAGGTCACCCGCCAGGAGACCGGACCGCCGCCATGGGACGCGATCCCGTTCGCGGCCACCTGCAGCGGCCCTGGCGGCGCGGCCACGGCGATGGGGAGACCGTCGGGCGCGACGGTGGCCTGCGCGCCGAAGGTGAGAAAGCCCAGCACGACGGCGACCAGCGCACCGGCCACCGCGGCGAGCAAAGCGAAGGCCCCGGCGGGGCGACGGTTCGGCATGACCGTCCTCCATTTATTCGTCACTTGTTGAATTAGCTGCCAAGGTAGGCGTCCACCCCCAGGAAGTCAACAGACGTTGAATAAGCTCACCGGTACCGTCGACCGCGTGACTACTCCGCATCGGCTAGTGCTTTGGGACATCGACCAGACCCTCGTCGACCTGCGCGGCATGGGTGCCGCCTGGTACACGGCCGCGCTCGCCGAGGTCGCGGGCGTCGAACTGCGGGCGCTGCCGAACTTCGGCGGCCGCACCGAACGCGCCATCAGCGCGGACATCCTGACCTCGCACGGTGTCGAACCCACCGAGGAGAACGTGCGCAAGCTGTGGCTCGCGCTGATCGCGGTCTCCGAAAGTCACGCGCCGACGCTGTCCTCGAACGGCCGGGCACTTCCGGGCGCCAAGGACGCGCTGAACGCCTTCGCCCGGCACGGCGGCGTCGTCCAGACGCTGGTCACGGGGAACCTGCCGGAGATCTCCGTACACAAGCTGACCGCGTTCGACCTGCACGAACACGTGGACTTCGAGATCGGCGGCTACGGCTCGCTCTCGGCGCACCGGCCCGATCTGGTGCCCGCCGCCGTCGGCCAGGCCTCGGCCAAACACGGCACCGACTTCGTGCCCGAATCGGTCGTCGTCATCGGCGACACCCCGGACGACGTGCGGGCCGCGCTCGACAACGGCGCCGTCGCGGTGGCCGTGGCGACCGGGCAGTTCAGCGCGGAGGAACTGGCCGACGCGGGCGCGCACACCGTGCTCGGCGACCTGTCCGACCTGGCAGCGGTGCGCGCGGCCGTGCTCGGGGAGGCCAACTAAGCTCGCTCCATGGCATACCCAGGCGGCAACGGCTGGCCGGAGCAGCAACCTCAGCAGCCCTATCAGCAGCAACCCCCGCAGCAGGGGTATCCGCCGCAGTACGGCCAGTACCCGCAGCAGCCGTACGAGGGTTACCAGCAGTTCCCGCAGCAGACGTACCAGGGATTCGCGCCGGAGCCGCCGAAGAAGAGCAAGAAGGGCCTCTGGATCGGTCTCGGCGCGCTCGTCCTGGTGATCGCCGTCGGCGCCACGCTCTTCTTCGTCCTGCGTGACGGCGACGAGCCACAGCCTCAGGCCGGTCCGCCGCCTTCGTCCGCGCCGGTGCCGCCCTCGTCCTCGGCGTCGAAACCGCCGTCCACGAGCAGCGGTGCCCCGAAAGACAACGAAGTGCCCTCGACGACGCCCGGCTGGCAGGGGATCCTGTCAGCCAAGGACAAGACCGCCTACGACCTTCCCGCGTCCGGCTGGGAAACCAAGCCGGGCCAGATCGTCGGCTACAACGAGGGCGAGTTCAAGATGGTCATCCACGAGGCGTCGACGTACAAACTCGGCGCCTGCCCGGATGCCCGGGGCTCGAACCGCGGCGTCGTCGGCTTCGCCACCGCGGGCGACATCCCGGTCGAGAACGCCGCCAGGGGCGCCGTCCGGCTCTGGATCCAGTCCGCCACCGGCAAGGCCGACGTCCCGATGCCCGACGTCAAGCAGGTCCCGATCGCGAACGGAGCGATCCAGGCGACCAGTTCGACCGGGACGTTCACCCCGCCCGAGACCGAAGAGTGCCGGGCGCCGAGCGTGAAAATCACCTCGGCCGCGTTCAAATCCGGCGAGCAGACCATCTGCTTCGTCATGGCCATCGACCAGGGCACACCCGACGCGCTTCCCGACGCGGACGCGCAAAAGATCCTCGCGAGTCTGAGGCCACAGCCATGACCGGCCCCGGTGAGCGCTCCGACGAACCGCGAACGTGGTTCGTCGATCCGCTCACCGGGCAGCCACTCGAAGCCGAGACCGAAAAGACCGGGCCGATCCCGGTCGTCCGGGACCCCGCCCCGGCTCGCCGCCGTCTCCGCCTCAGGCCGACGCTGGGCGTCATCGGGCTGATCGTCGTCCTCGCGGTCGGCACGACGGCCACGTACCAGGCCAGGACAGCGCCGCCACCGCCCGCGCCGAGCCTCGTCCTTCCCGACCCGGTGATGCCCACCAGGATCGAGCCCGTGATCGCGGGCTGGCAACCCGTCCAGTCCGACGATCACCCGCTCGTTTTCGACGTCCCGCCGGATTGGAAGCTCGAAGAGCCGGACGTCGCCGTCGGGTACGAGACGCCGGCCGGTGACCTCGTCACCCTGCAAGGCGTCGCCCGCTACCACCGCGATTTCTGCCCGGCCTCCGACCTCGCGGCGCGGGCGATGGCGGGATTCACCACCATCGACGAGGGCGAGGTCGGCGGCACCGCCCAAGCGGCGGAGGAAACGACCCTGCGATGGGCCGAAGCCGCGTACGGCTCTCTCGGCGAAGGACGGTCCCCGAAGACCGAAATCGGCAAGGCGGACCCGGTGAAGATGCTGGACGGCGGCGCGACGGCCACCGCCGTGACCACCACCGTCGTCCCCGCCCCGGACGGGCCCTGCCCGGCCCCGTCGGTCGCGATCACCGCGATCGCCCTCCCCTTGCGCGCCCTGCCCGGATCCGGCCGCTACCACGTCCTCCTGGTACTGGCGGACCAGGGAATCCCCGACGCCGTCGCCAGGGACATCGTCCTCAAGATGGGTGGGACCATCCGTCGCGAGTAGCACTCCCCTAAGGGAAAGATGGGTCCGGTGCCGGATGTGCCGGACCGGCTCCCGCGCCTAATTTGATTTCCATGCCAAAAGGGGGAAGCGGGACGGCCGCGCCGGACCGGACGCACAAGATCGCCACGGTGCTGAGGCACCGGCTGCCTTTCACCACCCTCGTCACGCTGACCATGCTCGCGCTCGCCTTGGCCACGGGCGCGCTCTGGTCGGCCGCCGAGGACCGCGCGGTGTACCCGTACATCGCGTATGGGCTGCCGTCACTCGAATCAGGCCGATGGTGGACCGTGCTCACCGGACCGCTGTTCGCGGTCGTCCCGCTGTACTACTTGCCGATGGTGCTCAGCTTCGCGCTGTTCGCCGGGTTCGCGGAGTGGCGGCTCGGGACGCGCCGGGCGATGGCCGTGACCATCGGCGGCCAGTTCGTCAGCGTGCTGGTGGCCGTGCAGTTCCTGGCGCTGAGCCGGAACTCGGGCTGGGAGTGGGCGGAACGGGTCGCGGGCAGCCTCGACGTCGGGTTCTCCGGGGGCGCGCTCGCCGCGGTCGCGGTCGCCAGCGCCACCCTGCGCCCGCCGTGGCGCCTGCGGTTGCGCGCCGGATTGTGCGTCTACGCCGGGATCGCGATCATCTTCGTCGGCACCCTCGCCGACCTCGTGCACTTCTTCGCCCTCGTCCTGGCCCTGCCGTTCGGGCGCAAGTTCCTCGGTTCGAAGGAATCCGGCCGCGAACGACGGCCGAGCCTGCGCGAGTGGCGGTTCTACGTCGTGGCCGGCCTGCTGGTGCTGACGGTCGCCGAACTGGTGATGTCCTTCGTACCGGGCAACGGTCCCTTCGGTTCGTCCGAGGAGCTCTCGCTGTCCACCTGGGAAGTCGTCGTCCTGTGCCTGATCGTGGTGCCGATCATGAACGGCCTGCGCAAGGGCAGCCAGGTCGCCTGGTGGTGCGCGATGATCCTGACCTCCTTCGTCATCCTTCAGGTGATGGTCTACGGCGGGGTGCTCACGCTGGCGGAGATCTTCGGTGACGAGAGCGAACTGATGGATCCGCCGCTGTTCTTCGTGGACAACCTCCTGTGGACGGTCGAATTCGCGTTGCTGGTCTCGTCGCGGGGTGCCTTCCGCGTGCCGTCGCGCCGGAAGCGCCGTCGTCTCGGCCGGATGGGCAACCCCGCGCTGGCCCGCACGCTGCTCAGCCGTCACGGCGGAAGCACGCTTTCGTGGATGACGACCTGGCCGCAGAACTCGTACTTCGTGGCCGCGGACGGCAAGTCCTACCTCGCCTACCGGCGGCACGCCGGGGTCGCCATCGCCCTCGGCGACCCGATCGCCCCGGACGGCGCCGCCGACCGGACGATCGCCGAGTTCATCACGATGTGCGAGAACACCGGTCTCGTGCCGTGCCTGTTCTCCGCCACCGGCGACACCACCGCGAAGACGGAGGAACTCGGCTGGAAGCAGGTCCAGGTCGCCGAGGACACCCTGATCGAACTGGAAACGCTGGAGTTCCGCGGCAAGCGCTGGCAGGACGTGCGGACCGCGCTCAACCGCGCCAAGAAGGACGGCATCGAGTTCCGGCTCGTCCGGCTCGCCGACCAGCCGCGCGCGGTGATCTCGCAGGTGCGCGCGATCTCCGAGGAGTGGATCAGCGACAAGGGCATGCCGGAAATGGGCTTCACCCTCGGCGGGGTCGACGAGGCGATGGACCCCGAGACCCGGGTCGGCCTCGCGGTGGACGCCGACGGCGTGGTCCACGGCGTGACGTCGTGGATGCCGGTCTACACCGGCGCGGGCGCCGTCGGCGGCTGGACGCTCGACGTCATGCGCAAACGCGCCGACGGCTTCCGCCCGTCGATGGAGTTCCTGATCGCGTCGTCGTGCCTGGCCTTCCGCGATGAAGGCGCGAAGTTCGTTTCGCTGTCCGGCGCCCCGCTGGCGAGCTCCGGCGAACCCGCGCACGCCGTCGAGCGGGTGCTGGACGCGCTCGGCACGATGATGGAGCCGTTCTACGGGTTCCGCTCGCTGCACGCGTTCAAGGCGAAGTTCCAGCCGCGGCACGTCCCGCTGTACCTCGCGTTCCGCGACGAGGCGGATCTGCCGCGGATCGGGATCGCGCTCGGCCGGGCCTACCTGCCGAACACCGGGCTCCTGCGGCTGGCGAAGCTCGCGCGCTCGGGCAAGAAGCCCCAGCCCCAAAGAGATCAGCGCAGCGTCGAAGGCGGCGGCGTGATGGTCTTGCGGTCCGCTTCCGGCACACCCCGGTAGGTCTTGAGGATCTTCAGGATCTGCTCGCGGTCCGCGCTGCCCTGTTCGTCTTGATCCGAATAGACGAGCAGGGCGGCGGACGCGTCTCCCATGTCCACCGCCTGCACGCCGACCAGGGCACGCTTCGGGGTGCAGGGCGCCGCGTACCCGAGGGTCACCTCCGCGAGGACGATGCTCGCGGGGGCTTTTTTGCCGGTGCCCAGCGTGAACTCCGTCGCTTGCGGCGGTTCGACGGCGATCTTGGCCGAAAGCGGGCCCGCGTCGGGGTTGTACGCGCTCACCGCGAGATCGTTGACGGCCTTGTTCGCCGCGGCGGCCGCGTCGGCGACCTTCACGGTCGTCATCCCGCTGCCGCCGACCCTGCTCCCCTTGACCTGCGGGCAGTAGCCGTCGCCGACGAAGGCGCTGGAGAACATGGAGATGCCCGGGACGAGGGCGCCCTTCTCCCAGCCGTGGACCGTGCCCGGTTTCGGCGTCCAGTTCGGTGGGACGTCGTAGGCGACCTGACCGTCGGCCCCGGCCACCGACTGCCAGCCTTCGGTCACCGGCGGCGCGACGACGCGCGGCGAAGGCGTGTAGACGGTCGGGGTCCGGGGAGTCGGAGAGCTGCTGTCCGACGAGCGGTCACTGTTGTTCGCGAGCGCGGCGACCGCGATGACGCCGAGCGTGGCGAAGAAGCCGTACATGGCCCTTCGCCCGCTTCGCGACATCGGCTGCTTCGCGGGCTTTTGCGGCTCCGGCGCGGGTTCGGCTGCCGGCGCTGGTTTCGGTTCGGCCTGTTCCGGGGCGGGCGAGTAGCCGGGCGAGTCCGAGGGCTGATAGCCCCCGAACCCGTCCAGCGCCGCGTTGTCCTCGTAGCCCGGGGAATCCCCGCGCTTCTTGCCGAACAGACCCATCAGGAACGGACGAGCTTGACCAGGTGCTCCACGACCGCGTCGACGGCGATCTCCTCGCGGTCGCCGGTGCGGCGGTCCTTGACCTCGACGACGCCGTTCGCGAGACCGCGCCCGACGACGAGGATCGTCGGCACACCGACGAGTTCGGCGTCCGCGAACTTCACGCCCGGGGACGCCTTGCGGTCGTCGAGGACGACCTCGATCCCGGCGGCGTCCAGTTCGGCGGCGAGCTTCTCCGCGCCGGCGGCGATCGTCTCGTCCTTGCCCGCGATGACCACGTGCACGTCGAACGGCGCGACCTCGCGCGGCCAGACGATGCCGAGGTCGTCGTGGTTCTGCTCGGCGAGCACGCCGACCAGCCGCGAGACGCCGACGCCGTAGGAACCCATGGTGATGCGGATGGGCTTGGAGTCCGGGCCCAGCGCGTCCAGCGAGAACGCGTCGGCGTACTTGCGGCCCAGCTGGAAGATGTGCCCGATCTCGATGCCGCGCGCGGCGACCAGGGTGCCCTTGCCGTCGGGCGAAGCGTCGCCTTCACGGACTTCGGCGGCCTCGATCGTGCCGTCACCGGTGAAGTCACGACCAGCGACCAGGTCGACCACGTGGTGGTCGCGCTCGTCGGCGCCGGTGACCCAGGCGGTGCCGTCGACGACGCGCGGGTCGAGCAGGTAGCGGACGCCGTTGTCCTTCAGCGCCTTCGGGCCGATGTAACCCTTGACGAGGAAGGGGTTCTTGGCGAAGTCGGCCTCTTCGAGCAGCTCGAACTCGGCGGGCTCGAGCGACGCTTCGAGACGCTTCGTGTCGACCTCGCGGTCTCCGGGGAGGCCGATGGCCAGCAGCTCCCACTCCTTGGCGCCCGGCTGGCGGGTCTTCACCAGGACGTTCTTGAGCGTGTCCGCGGCGGTGAAAGTGCGCCCGAGACCGGCGTTGTTCAGGAACGTCACCAGCGACTCGATGGTCGGGGTGTCCGGCGTGTGGTGGACCTTCGCCTCGGGCAGGCCGTCGACCGGCTTCGCCTCGGGCGCGGGCGTGGTGACCGCTTCGACGTTGGCGGCGTAACCCGACTCGGTGCTGCGGACGTAGGTGTCTTCACCCGTCTCGGCGACGGCGAGGAACTCTTCGGAGGCCGAGCCGCCCATCGCGCCGGAGGTCGCCTTCACGACGACGTACTCGATGCCGAGGCGGTCGAACAACTTCGTGTACGCCTGGCGGTGCAGCTCGTACGACTTCGCCAGCCCCTCGTCGTCGAGGTCGAAGGAGTAGGAGTCCTTCATGACGAACTCGCGGCCGCGCAGGATGCCGGCCCGGGGACGCGCCTCGTCGCGGTACTTGGTCTGGATTTGGTACAGGACGACGGGGTAGTCCTTGTACGAGTTGTATTCACCCTTCACGGTGAGCGCGAAGAGCTCTTCGTGCGTCGGGCCGAGGAGGTAGTCGGCGCCCTTGCGGTCCTTGAGGCGGAACAGGGCGTCGCCGTACTCGGTCCAGCGGCCGGTGGCCTCGTAGGGCTCCTTCGGCAGCAGCGCGGGGAACTGGATCTCCTGCGCGCCGATGGCGTTCATCTCGTCGCGGACGACGTTCTCGATACGGCGCAGCACCCGCAGGCCCAGCGGCAGCCAGGAGTAGCCGCCCGGGGCCACCCGGCGGACGTAGCCGGCGCGTACCAGGAGCCGGTGGCTCGGTACCTCGGCGTCCGCCGGATCCTCACGCAGGGTGCGAAGGAACAACGACGACATCCTGGTGATCACTTCTGGGCTCCTCGCTGGAATTACGTGCTTAGACGTTCTGCGCAGCGTAGTCACCCCGCCCCGGGGCTGTTCAACCGGTTATCGCGGGCGCCCGGTTTTGTCGGTGGGTGCCGCTAGCGTTCCGCCATGGGTATCGAACTGGGCATGATCACGATCGACTGCGCGGATCCGCGCGAGCTCGCGGCGTTCTGGACGAAGGCGCTCGGGGTGGAGGTGGATCAGGACTACGAGGGCGAGTTCCTGATCCTGCGCCCCAAGGCCGGGGCCGGGCCCGTGTTCGCGTTCCAGCGGGTGCCGGAACCGCGTACCACCAAGAACCGCGTCCACATGGACTTCCAGACCGAAGACAGACAGAAGGAGGTGGAACGTTTGACCGCACTGGGTGCGAAGAAGCTCGACGAGCACGAGATGCCGGGTATCGCCTGGACGGTGCTGGCCGATCCCGCGGGCAACGAGTTCTGCGTCGCGGTCCACGGCTAGCCGGTGTCCCGCCGATCACGCTTGACGTCCGGCTGATCACGCGTGTCGTCCATCTGATCACGGGCGACGTCCGGCTGCGTACGCTTGACGTCCGTTGATAGTCATCGCCGCACCGGTCCGCCCCGGGACAGCCTCGGCGTTGTCCGGCTGGACGTGCGCTCAAGCGTGCCCAGCCGGACGGCACCCGTGATCAGGCGGACTACACGCGTGATCAGGCGGACGACACGCGTGATCAGGCGGACGGCACCCGTGATCAGAGGTCGTCCGGAGCGGGCAGCAGCTCGCGGACCTCTTGCGCGCAACGGCAGGCGACGGCGATCTCGGCCGCCCACCGCAACGCTTCCTCGCGCGTGGGCACGTCGACGATCGAGAATCCGCCGAGGTACTGCTTGCCCGCCGGCTGTGGGGCGTCGGTGACCGTGCCGTCGGTGGCCACCACGCTCGTCCCCTCCCGGGGCGTCAGGCCGCAGCCGAACACCCACACGCCGGCGTCCATGGCCGCCCGGACCACCGCGACCGACGCATCGGTGACGGCGGGCAGGTCCTCCTCGGAGATCTGCATCGCGCCTTCGTCGAACGAGATCAGGTACTGGGTCACTGCCGTCTCCTTGGTCCCCTTGGCCAGAGAAGCAGAGTCTCGCGCCCATGGGTGTGGAAGGGCAACGGATTCCGCGGCGAGTCCCATGGTCAGAATGGCGGCATGACGGAGCGAGCCATCCTGCCCTGGTCCGACATCGAGCTGCCCGACGGGCTGAGCGCCCGGCTCTACGACGGCACGGGTCCGCTGCCGGACGGCGACCTCGATGACGTCGAGGTCTACGTGCTGCCGTACGACTCGGGTTCGGAGCCGACGAAGCTGATCGCCCGGCTTCCCGCGTTGAAGCTGGTGCAGGCGCTTTCGGCCGGGGTGGAGAAGCTGGTCCCGCTGGTGCCGGCGGGAGTGAAGCTGGCCAACGGCCGCGGCCTGCACGACCTCAGCGTGGCCGAGCACGCGCTGGCTCTGATCCACGCGTCCCAGCGGGATCTGCCGCGCTGGTTCGCGCAGCAGGCGACGGCCTCGTGGGATCGCGAGCACACGCGTTCGCTGGCGGACAGCCGGGTGCTGCTGATCGGCCACGGCTCGATCGGCCAGGCCATCGAGCGGCAGCTGGTCGCGGCCGAGGCCGTCGTGACCAGGGTGGCGAGCACGGCCCGGCCCTCGGAACGGGTGCACGGCGTCGGCGAACTGGCGGAACTGCTGCCGTCCGCCGACATCGTGGTCCTGATCCTGCCCGAAACGCCCGCGACCATGGGCTTGTTCGGCGCCGCGGAACTCGCCGCGCTACCGGACGACGCACTGGTGGTGAACGTCGGGCGGGGCTCGGCGATCGACACCGGGGCGCTCACCGCGGAGACCGTCTCCGGACGGTTGCGGGCCGCGCTGGACGTCGTCGATCCGGAGCCGCTGCCCGCCGGGCATCCGCTGTGGTCCGCGCCGGGCGTGATCATCACGCCGCACATCGCGGGCGGGTCGGCGTCGTTCTACCCGCGCGCGAAGCGGCTGGTCGCCGAGCAACTGCGCCGGTATGTCGCGGGCGAAGAGCCGCTGCACGTCGTCAGCTGACGTACTTTGTCGCGCTGACGGACTTGTCACGGTGCCTGCTCCCGGCTCGTTCGCCGGGTTCGCGGCCAGGGCGCGGACGTGACTCGCGTGATCAGAGGCGGATCTCGCGTGCTTGAAGCCGGAACTCGCGTGCTTGAAGCCGGATCTCGCGTGCTTGGAGGCGGAACTCACGTGTGCGGCGCCTGATCACGCGAGATCCGTCTCTGATCACGCGAGTTCCGTCTTCAAACACGCGAGATCCGTGTCGGATCACGCGAGTTCGGCGCGGCGTGCCCCGGGTGCCCGTGGGCGTTTAGTCCTCTGGATGCGGCCTGACGGCCTAGGGCCAGTGGGTCCGGTAGGCGAGCCAGTCGCGCATGGCCGCGGCGAGACGGCGTTGCGCCGCGCGGACCCCGGTCGTCGCGGGTGGTTCCGGTAACCGGGACGCGCGTTCGGCGTGCCCGGCCAGGGCGACGCCGAAAGCGGTGACCGCCCAGACCGGGACGCCGGTGAGCACGGGGCGGCGCCGCAGCAGGCGGTCGACGTCGGCGGGTTCGTGCCCGGCGTCGAGCAGGTACGGGACGAGCGCGACCAGATCGAGCCAGCCCGCGCCCCTCGCCGGATAGCGCCAGTTGGTGACGAGCACCCTGCCCGGCCCGGTCCGCACCAGGTATTCGAGCTGGATGTCGTTGTGCAGCAAGGTGTCCCCGGCCGACCAGGGATGCCAGGACGTCTCCAGCTGGACGAGCCTGTCGAGGTTGCGGACGGCCCAGCCGTCGAGGTCACCGGGGAGTTCCTTCGCCAGTTCGTGCCACCCGCGCAGGAGCGGGCCCAGATCGTCGAGCGCGTCCGGGACGTCGGGCAGCGGGCACGGCGTGAGCGTGCGCCCGAGCGCGCCGAACGTGGCCAGGACCGCGGAGATGTCCGGCGAGCCTGGGCGGAGGTTCGGCCTCGTGCCGTCGAAGTCGGCGAACGCGAGCACCAGCCAGTCACCATCCACAAAGGACAGCAACCTCGGCGTCGGCGCCTCCGGTGGCAGCCGTCGCGCGATGGCTGCCTCCGTCCGGTAGCCGCCCGCTCGCGGACTGTCGGCCGGAATGGCCTTCAGGAAGACCCAGCGATGACCGCGGTCGAGTTCGAGCCTCGCGGCGACACCGCCGTCGAATTCCGGGGTCTGCCACAGCGAACGACGGACCGCCGACCCGAGCTCACGCTCCACGGCGTCACGCGTCGCCGACGGCAGGTCGTGCCAGCCGAGGCGTGCGGAAACCGGCAACGCCCTACCACCCCCAGCGATCTCTCCGAGAAGATCGACTGTACCGAAATACGCCCTTTCGGGTGACAACCGGTCAGGTGGCGATGGGCTTCACGTACCCCGCCCAGCGCTGATGCTCGCTGAACCCGACGCGCTCGTAGACGCCGAGAGCGCGATGCGTGTTGTCCTGATCGACGTTGAGCGAAGCGCGCTGGAAGCCCGCGGCCTTGGCTTTGACGAGCGTGTGCCCGAGCAGCGCGCCGGCGATGCCGCGTCCACGAAGGCCCGCGTCGGTCGCGACGTGACTGGCGTACAGCTCTTTCACACCCGTCGCGGCCTCGTCGGAGGCGAAATGCGCGGTCAGCACCATCGCGACCACTTTGTCCCCGGCCGGGCTCAGCAACAGGAACGACAGATCCGGCTGGAAGTCCTTCGCGCCCACCACGAGATGCCGCCAGGCCTCCGGGGACTGCTCCGTGCTCCCCCAATGGTCCGCGAAGGTCTCGTTGCGGGACCGCAGGGTGAGTTCCTCGTACTTGTCCTCGTAAGCGACGAGGGGGAACTCTTCGGGCAGCGGCTTGACCGGCGGGAGCGAGCCGAGGTCGGCCCGCATGTCGACGAACCACCGGGCGTGCTCGTACCCGGCGTCCACGAGCACGTCGGTGAGCCAGCGCTGTTTGGTGTTGGCCGCGGCGTGCAGTTCCAGCGGTGCGTCCGGATGGGACTTCGCGTGGATCTCCTTGCCCGTCTTCTCGAACCAGGCGGTGAGGCGCGCGGCGATCGCATCGTCGCGGTACCCGGGGTGAACGAGCGTCTCGACCCGCACCATATGCGCCGGATTCGCCGCGTCACGCCGCCTGAGCAGGCCGTAGGCGACCAGCTTGCCGCCGTCCCAGGCGCTGGTGGTCGCCGTCGGCAGGTCGACGTTCGGCGAGCCGATCTCTTCGGCGAGGTCCTCCGCGCTGTAGTGCTCTTCGATCGGCTCGACACGCTCCGCCGCGGCGAAGGTCTCGGCCAGTCGTGGCATGTCTTCCATGGTCAGCGGGCGCCAGGTCAGGCTCATGCGGACGAGGCTAAGCCCGCGCCTCGGAGTGACGCACCCCATTTAGTTACGCTTCCGTGGTGCTCGTGCTGCTCCCCCCTTCCGAAACCAAGGCCGCCGGCGGCACCGGCGCGCCGCTGGACCTCGGCGCGCTGTCGTTCCCGGAACTGAACCCGACCAGGGCGAAGCTGGCCGACGCGCTGTCCGAACTCGCGGCCGACGTCCCGGCCAGCGTCGCCGCGCTCGGGATCACGCCACGACAGGCCGACGAGGTCGCCCGCAACGCCGAACTGTGGACCTCGCCCACGATGCCCGGGCTGCGCCGCTACACCGGGGTGCTCTACGACGCGCTCGACGTGAAGTCCTTCACCAAGGCGACGCTGGCGAAGGCCGAGAAGCGCCTCGCCGTCGCTTCGGCGCTGTTCGGCGTGGTCGCGGCGACGGACCCGATCCCCGCGTACCGGCTTTCCGGCGGGAACGCGCTGCCGTCGCTGGGGACCATCCGCAGCGTGTGGAAGCCGGTGCTCGAACCGGTGCTCCAGGGCATCGAGGGGCTGGTCGTCGACCTGCGTTCCGGAACGTACTCGGCGCTCGCGAAACTCCGGCCGGACGCGGTGACCGTGCGCGTCGTGACAGAAGACGCGAAGGGCAACCGGACCACGGTGAGCCACTTCAACAAGGCCTACAAGGGACGGCTGGCCGCGGAGCTGGTGAAGTCCCGGAGCGAACCGTCCACTGTGGAACAGCTGTTGCGGGTGCTGTCGAAGGCGGGTCTCGACGTCGAGCGCACCGGCGACCACAGCATCGAACTACTCACCGGCGACGGCGTGCATTAGTTCCGTACCCCTACGGGCTTCTTCCTCGGTTGTTCCACCAGGCACGGATGCGGAAAGTGATTTCCAGCCACCTGGAAAGGAACCACCGTGAACAGAAGACAACGGCTGCTGGGGATCGCCACCGCCACCCTCGGCTGCCTCTCGGTCCTCCTGCCCGCGCCCGCGGCCGCCGCGAACCTGCCCGCGGTCACGCCGACGGATCAAGCGGTCGTCCCCAGTGGACCGCACACGAACTCCATCGGCGGCACGCCCGCCTCGGTCAAGGACCACCCATTCATCATCGCGGGCCTGCGCCAGGGCGGCTCCCGGCCGCAGGGCCAGACGTGCACCGGTTCGGTCGTGGCGCCGCGCAAGATCCTGATCGCCGCCCACTGCAAGGCGGCCGAAGGCGAGAAGAGCTTCCTTTACGGACTGGACGATCTCAACGCGGGCGGCGGGACGAGGATCGGCGTCGTCAGCTACGACATCCACCCGAAGTACGTCAACTTCGACCAGGGTTACGACGTCGCGGTGGTCACCACGGACGCCGACATCCCGGTGCCGGGCGGCCAGTACGCGAAGGTCGCGACGTCGGCCGACACGGACCTGAACAAGCCGGGCAAGTCCGGGCTGGGGCTCGGCTACGGCAAGAAGAACCACAACGACAGTCCCGCGAACGTCGAACTGCACAAGTTCACCCTGCCGGTCGTGCAGGGCAGCAACTGCAACGGTGTCGGCGCGGGTTTCAAGGACGCCACGATGATCTGCAGTGGCTACAGCGACGGCCACGTGACGATCCTGCCGGGTGACAGCGGCGGTCCGCTCATCGTGGACGGCAAGGTCGTCGGCGTCGCCTCCTGGAGCCGCAGCGACTTCAAGTGGTACAGCGTCTACGGCCGGCTCAACAACGACATGGGCGACTGGGTCAAACAGCAGATCGGCGAGCCGAACAACCCCGAGACGTTCTCCCTCGCGGTGACGCCGTCCTCGCTCAAGGTCGAGCCGGGCAAGTACGTTTCGGCCACGGTGACCAGCAAGCCGGGCAAGAACGGCGCGGAGAAGGTCGATCTGAGCGCGTCGGGGCTTCCGGACGGCGCGAAGGCCACATTCCAGCCCGCGGCCATCAACTCGGGTGAGTCGGCGAAGGTGAGCATCGAGGTTCCCGCCGGGACGGCCGAAAAGGACTACGCGGTCACGATCTCGGGCAAGGGCACAACGGACACGGCGACCACGAAGCTGACACTGACCGTCGGCAACGGCGGCCCGCAGCCCGGCGACCTGAAGGTGAGCGTGAACCCCGGCAGCGGGACCGTCCAGCCCGGCTTCTTCAGCAACGTCACGGTTTCCGCCACCGGCGGGACCGGCACGATCACGCTTTCGGCGTCCGGACAGGGCCTGCCGTTCGCACCGTTCTTCAACCCGAAGACGATCTCGAGCGGCGGCAACTCGACCATGCAGGTGGCCGCGCCGTTCCAGCGGGGCACGTATCCGGTGACCGTCACCGCGACGGACTCGGCGGGCAAGACCGCTACGGCGACCTACACCCTCACCGTCCAGTAGCGCGTGTGTCATAAGGGGTCCCCTCAAGACGTTTTTCGTCTTGAGGGGACCCCTTATGACACTTCAGGAGCGGGAAAGCACCGCC